>JBPCUG010000180.1:0-13038 GCA_051011275.1 Cyclobacteriaceae bacterium
TGTTGGCTGAGCTTCAACGCCTGATCGGAAATAACCGGAATATTTAAAGTTGTTAGTTGAGATGAGATCTGGTTTGCATGCTCATTTTTCTCCACCAGGATTAGTATATCTTGGTACTTTGCTCCATTCTCCAAGGAGTTATGAATAATTGATCTGGTGCGTTCTAGGGCTTGAGCCTCCCAATAAGTCTCCTCAGCTTCACCCCCCTCAAAGAATTGCACTTCAACAAATCCACCCTCCCCTCCTTTGGCGTTTTGCACTACTTCCCTGTACACCTGTTCCAGAGTTGGTTGACCAGACGGTAATTCTTTAGTCAACTGCAATACTTTTATTGCAGTCTGGAAAAACATATTATTGAAGCCAACTACATTCTTAAGGCTTCGCCAATTATCATTGAGACCTTCTTCTTTCCACTTTGCTGCATAAAGATTTAGATCCTGCTGCACTTTGTGCAATAACAAATTCTTGTCCCCACCACGCCAGCGGTAAATCGATTGCTTGATGTCACCTACCAACAGCACCTTTTGATATTCCTCGTCGAGCGTGTGCGTTACCAATGGCTTAAGATTTTCCCATTGGTAAACTGAAGTATCTTGAAATTCATCAATCAGCAGGTGATGGAAGCGGCTGCCAATCTTCTCGTAAAGAAAAGGAGCATCTTTATCCTCTATTACACTTTTAAGTAGAAAACTATTTTGGGAGATGAGGATTAAATTTTCTTCTTTTTGGTACTCCTGCCATTTTTCATACAGCGCTTCCAGTAATCCATAAGCATAGATATTCCTTAACAACTCTGAGGCAGTGACATAATTGGAATAAAACTTCTCATGATATTGATAAAGCTCTCTGGAAATCCGGTCCAAACCCCCTTTTGCAACTGCTTTTATCTCCTCCTTTTTTAAAGAAGTTTTTGCAAACCAGTCATCTTCTCCTAGCGCCACTTTGACAAAGGTCTTAGTCAGCTCCATGTCCCCTTTCAGAACTATTTTATTAAAAGTGTTGGCTACGCTTCTGCTACCTCCTTTAAAATCTCTTACCAAGAGGCCATGTTGTTGAATCAGCTCAAGCGCCTTAGCTGCGTAACTTTTCAAAGTACTAACAAAGGCAGCTTGGGTTTCTTTCAACTGATCTATTAATACTTTGATCGTCTCCAAATTGACTTCTTCCTTTTTTATTTGGCTGAAACTTTGATGGAACCTCTCTTTGAATAGCTCCTTCCCTAGCTGCATTATTTTTTGGTCTAGTTGCCAGCCCTTATCGTCATCCAATTGACTGTAAGCATACTCCTCCATCCATTGTCGCCATTGCGGATTTTGATGTAATCCAAGGTACAAACGGTCTAAAGCTTCTTGGATCGTTTGGTCAACATCTACGTCAATCTCGTAGTTAAAATTGAGTTTGAGCTCACGGGCTAATAACCGCACCAGTTGGGAGAAAAAATGATCGATTGTACTAACTTCAAACCTGGAATAATCATGAAGTATATTCCGAAGGGCTTTGGTAGCTCTTAATTGGATAGGTACAGGAGGTTTATAATGATTAAAGTCTTTGGATATCTCCCGCTGTATATCGGTTGCGTTTCCCTGACTGAGATCGGTCAGTTCATCAATGATCCGCTGCTTCATCTCATCAGTCGCCTTGTTAGTGAAGGTGATTGCCAATATATGCTTGTACGCTAGCGGATCCCTTAAAACGATTTTAAGATATTCCTTTACCAAAGCAAAGGTCTTCCCAGAGCCGGCGGAAGAGCGATATACCATTAAATCCTTGGAGGTTTCGGGTTCTATTGGATCTTCGAAAAGGGAAAATTGGCCGTCCAAGGATATCGAGGTAAATGGAAATTATTTTAAACTTACGTTAAGATAGTTAAAATGAAAATGAGGCGAGCTGGTTTGTTCATTCTTGATCTATTCGGGCTTAGCAATTATAAGGTGTTCCGTAAAGACGATCGATTTTCAGGCTAAACGATCCTTTGATATTCATATCCTTGCGGCTTGATATGATAGTTTAAATACTCACCCAGGGATTCTGCATTTAGCAACTCCTCATGGGTCTGTTCAGCCACACCATAGTATTGATAAATGGCGCCACTGGTGAATTCCAATTCCAAAATGCGGTCTTTAGTGTCATAGCCCACCGACCTTAAGGTAGTTGAGGTTACCAATGTTCGTTCCATAGCAATATTTCATTTCAATAATGTCTCATAGATCCTGTAATTCTCATTATCGAAGCAGACAAAGTATATCTTCTCCGGAAGTTTATGGTGCTTCATAAAGTTCGACACAGCTTTGCAAGCCACTTCGGCAGCCAATCCTTTTGGAAATCCATAAATGCCGGTGCTAATATTGGGAAAGGCGATGGTGCGAATTTCATTTTCTTTTGCTAGTTGCAGACTATTGCGATAACAATTGGCCAAAAGTTGATACTCTTGTTTGCCACCTCCTTGCCAAAGTGGGCCTACAGTATGGATAACCCATTGGGAGGGCAGTCTACCAGCCCCAGTAATTACAGCCTCTCCAGTAGCGCAGCCTCCTTGGCGATCCCTAATTTGCAGGCATTCGGCCAAAATTTCGGGACCCCCAGCTCGATGAATAGCCCCATCTACTCCGCCTCCACCTAACAAACTGCTATTAGCAGCGTTTACAATTGCATCCACCTGTACTTGAGTAATATCCCCTTGAATAACTTCTAGTTGCTCACTAATGTCCATCCCCTATTTACTCGGCACACCTGTGATCCCGGCAACTCCTCCAGATACTACAAACTTCATAATTTCTGTACTGGAAATATCCAGTGGTGTCACGCGATCACTTGGCACCAGGTACACATTCCCAGAGACATTATAGGAATGAGGCAAATACACGGCCACCATATTCTCCGGAATCAATTCCGGCAGGTCATCCTGGGTAACAAAACCGATCCGCTTTACACTTTGATCTGAACTAAGGTTCACCAAGACCGGACGGTTAAACTTTTTGTGATCTCCAACAAATGCAGAGATCAAGTCCCTCAAAGAAGTATAGATGATCCTTACCAAGGGTAGCCGGGCCATGACAGAATCAAAAAACTCGATAAATGGTTTGGCAAGAATCGTGGAACCCAGATATCCGAATACAGTCACGGTTCCCACCATAATCAACAAACCAAGCCCCGGAATGTCAATTGGGATCAATCCATCCAGCCAACGAATGGCTAGAACGATAATATAGATTGTAAGGGCAATAGGTACAACCAACAGCAGGCCCCTGAAAAAGTATTTTACTACGAAATTGAAGTTGAGTTTGCTCATAATGATTCTATAAAAAATAAGAATATGAAGAGTAAAATTATGAATAGTGAGGCCAATAAAAAAGCCTTACTGTAACAGCAAGGCTTCAAATAAATTTTTGTTAAGCCTAAACCGCCATCCCGGAGAATGACATAAAAGCAATGCCCATCAAACCGGTGATCAACATAGCTATGCCTAGGCCCTTTAAGCCATCCGGCACATTGGAGTACTTTAGTCTTTCACGGATCGCAGCTAGAGCTACAATGGCCAGGAACCATCCGATCCCGGAAGTAAAACCATAATAGGCGGAAGAGGTAAAATCAAAATCCTT
This sequence comes from Cyclobacteriaceae bacterium, assembly GCA_051011275.1. Taxonomy (GTDB): domain Bacteria; phylum Bacteroidota; class Bacteroidia; order Cytophagales; family Cyclobacteriaceae; genus JBPCUG01. Next base: position 3,600 of record JBPCUG010000180.1, read on the forward strand.
TTGCACCATAAAAAGAGAAGAACCTAGAATGGCACAATTCACTGCTATCAGTGGGAGAAAGATTCCTAAAGATCCATACAAGGCGGGCGAAAATTTTTCGATTACCATTTCCACCAACTGCACTATTGCCGCAATCACAGCGATAAACATGATGAACTGCAAAAAGCTGAGGTCAACAGTGGCAAAATCCGCACTCAACCAAGAAAGAGCTCCTTCTTTCAAGACAAATTCAAGAAGCAGCCAGTTTGCAGGAACAGTAATGGTAAGTGTAAAAATAACAGCTAATCCCAACCCCACCGCGGTGGATACCTTCTTGGAAACAGCTAAAAACGAACACATGCCCAGAAAGTAGGCAAAAACCATGTTCTCAACAAAAATGGAGCGAATCCCCAGACTTACGAAATCCATACTAAACTTGTTTTAGTGTTCAACGTATCCGGTTTTCATCCTCTGAATCCAGATAATAATCCCCAAGATCATAAAGGCGCCAATTGAATTGACCATTAAGCCATTGGTAGGGAAACTATCCCAACCGATAACTTCAAAAACGGGCCAGCCAAATACAGTCCCAAATCCCAAAAGCTCTCTAAAGAAAGCAACCGCTAAAATGATCCAGGCATAGCCAAAGCCGCTACCAAGTCCATCCAAAATAGAATCCCATGGTTTGTTGCCCATAGCGAAGGCTTCTAAGCGACCCATGATAATGCAATTTGTAATAATCAAACCAACGAAGACGGAAAGCACTTTATACATATCAAACATATAAGCTTTCAACACCTCATTCACCAAGGTTACCAATGTTGCAATTACGGCCAACTGTACAATGATTCTAACCCTATTGGGCACATAGTTGCGTAACACGGAGATGATTAAGTTCGAAAATACAATGACGAATATCACCGCCAATGACATAACTAAAGTCGGCTTCAGTTTGATGGTGATCGCTAAGGCAGAGCAAATACCCAGTACCTGCACAGTGATGGGATTATCATCATTTAGAGGATCGGATATAAACTTCCTGCGCCTCTTTGACAATAAACCTTCCGACTTGGCCTTCTTTACTACCGGTTGTTCTAAGGTTTCTGTACTCATCTTTTACCTTTTAAAATTTAACTACTATGAAGCAATCTTTTTCAGATAAGCTTGATAATAGTTTAGATAATCTTTCAGCATTTTATTTACACCGTTGGCTGTTATAGTTGCACCGGACATGCCATCTACATGGTGTTTGTCTAACTGTCCGTTGTTCTCACCTTTCAGCATGGAAACGGAGACCAGGTCACCATTCAAATCATATATTTGCTGTCCTTGATATCTTTCTTGTACTAGGGCCTCTGTAATGCGAGCACCTAAACCCGGCGTCTCTCCTCGGTGATCATACACCACTCCTTTTATCGTATTGAGGTCACCCTCCAGAGCTACATACCCCCAAATCACATCCCAAAGGCCATTGCCAAATAATGGTAAAATGTAGTAGTCCACCTTAGAAGTGTCCTTTTCATTCATAAACTTGAATACAGGATATTGCCGTTCCTCCGGACTGAGTTTATAATTTTTTTCAATATTTACATTCTCAGCCACTAATGGGGCTCCTTTTTCATCGTTCTCGATCACATTCCCATCAATGTCAACTACCAGTGACTGAATGCGCTGTTTATAAACATCTAAAACCGGATCCTCCTTGCTGATATCCATAACTGCGGCCAGGATCTTGGTTTTAGTGTCCAGTTCTTCCTGGATCTTTTGTAGTGGCCCGAGTTGTACCGAAGTCCAGGAAAGCAGAAATCCTAGCACTACAGTAAGACCTACCGAAAATAAAATGATATATAAATTAGACTGTCGCACGCTTTAGCCTCCTTTTTTTGTTAGCTTGTACTACATAAAAATCAATTAGAGGCGCAAACACATTCATCAAGAGAACCGCCAACATGATCCCCTCGGGATAAGCTGGATTAAATACTCTTATAATAACAGTAAGCACTCCTATCAAAGCCCCATAGATCCATTTTCCCGTCTCAGTGTGTGAGGCGGTCACCGGATCGGTGGCCATAAACACAGCTCCAAAAGCTAGCCCTCCTAATGCCAAATGATAATGAGGTGGTAAAGACATAAATGAGTTAAGCCCATTGGGATCTAGCAAGTTCAAGAAATATCCTGTGGCAAGTGCACCGGCAAATACACTTACAATTATTTTCCAGCTACCGGTACCAGTAATGATAAGTATTGCTGCCCCAATCAGGGCCATCAAGGTCGAAGTCTCTCCTACCGAACCGGGAACAGCTCCAAAGAAAAGATTTTGAAAGCCATATAGCCCTGCATACCAGGTATCTCCTAAAGCAGCTGCTGCACTTCCATTTCCGGCAATAGTGGTATTGTATACTTCTGCCAAAGCTGTGGCTCCTGAGTAGCCTTCTATCGGAGTTTTATCTCCTAGATAAGTCCATACTTCTCCAGATAACTCGGCCGGATAAGCAAAGTAGAGAAAAGCCCTGGCGGTCATGGCAACGTTTAATACATTCATCCCAGTACCACCAAATGCTTCCTTAGCGATGACCACGGCAAAAATGGTTCCTAAAGCCACCTGCCAAAGGGGCACTGTAGGTGGTAATATCAAGGGAATAAGCATTCCCGTAACCAAGAAACCTTCATTAATTGGATGTTTCCTAACTATCCCAAAGATCACTTCAACTATACCACCCGCAGTATAAGCAACCAGTACCATCGGTAGTACCACCCAAGCTCCGATAGCGAATTTTTCAAATATGGTTACAACTTCTCCGGTAGCAATATAGTGCTGATGCCCTACATTCCACATACCAAAAAGCAAACAGGGGACCATGGCGATCACCACGGTCATCATTAGTCTCTTTAAATCAATGGCATCACGGACCTGAACACCTTTGGCCGGAGTGGTATGACTAGGTGAGAAAAGGAAAGTTTCGCCAGCTTCAAAAAGGTAATAGAATTTTTCAAACTTCCCACCTTTCTCAAATGCGGGGCGCTGTTTATCTAGTAAATCTTTTAATCCTTTCATCAACCCTGTAACATTAAATCAATTCCTTCCCGGACAATGGCCTGTATATCATGCTTGGAAACATCAATAAATTCACAAAGCGCTAGGTCCTCCTCAATCACTTCATATATACCCAGAGCCTCCATATCATCATAATCCTCGGCCAGAATTGCCTTGATCAAGTAGGTAGGCAAAATATCCATTGGCATCACTTTCTCAAACACTCCGGTCTGGACAAATGCCCTCTCCTCTCCATTAAAATTCGTGTCTAGCACGTGTTCCATTTTGGGGTTGAGAAAAGACATCAGTCCAAAGGCCCTCTGGAAACTGAGTTTTGTGGAAGTAGGCTTTATCCAACCTAAAAATTCATGGTAGTCTCCCTCAGGGATGACAGAGATTAGGTGATCGTAATAGCCGAGATACCCGCTTGAAGAAATAGCCTGTCCGGTTAAAACATTCCCAGAAATGAAACGGACGTTATTACTCTTGATATTCGCGTCAACAAGCTTATCGATGCACGCACCGCTGTAAGTTTCGAAATATTGTGGGTTGTCAACTTCAGAACCTGCTAGCGCAACTAACTTGGTGGCATCGTATTTCCCTTCCAAGAAGAGCTTGCCAATTTGCATGACACCATAAGGGTTAATGGTCCAGGCAATATCTCCTTTATTTATCGGATCAAGATGATGGATCTGCACGCCCACGTTACCTGATGGATGAGGGCCAGAGAATTTATTCAGTTGAACACTCCTCATAGTCGAAAATAACGGGGAAACCTCAGCTTCAGAATCTATATTAAGGTGGATCTTACCTGGGGTCAATTTCTTTAGGATGTTTATACCGGCTTGAAACTCGTGATCAAGCCCTTTCAGTATAAAGTCAAAGTCAGGAGCCAGTGGATGTGAATCAAAAGCAGAAATAAATATTGATTTGGGCGTATCAGCCGGATCAGCAATGATGCCGTAAGGCCGCTGGATAAGCTGTGGCCAGATACCACTTTTTAAAATCTGACCCAAGGCTTCGTCTTTGGATAAGCTGGCCAATTCCGAAACCGTATATTTCTTGAACTCCTCGTATAATATGGTTTTATCGGCCAGTATTTTAATCTCCAAGAGCTTGCGTTTCTCCCCTCGCTTGATCTCAATAATCTCCCCACTAACCGGAGCGGTATACATTATCGAATCTTTACTCTTATCATAAAGCAATGGGGTGCCGGCTTGGACGTTATCCCCAGCTGCAACCATTACTTTTGGTCTTTCTATTCCCAGGAAATCTGTGGGTTTTAGCGCGAAAGTATCGGAGATGGTGGGCGGTGATATTTTCTTCACTGCTTTGCCGACCATGCGGATATCAAAGCCCTTTTTTAACTTTACGAATTTCTGCATTTTCTAACGGTAGCGAAGAAAATTAGGAAGATTTTAAACGTGGCAAAAATAATAAAATTTTAATGGAAAAGTAATGGTAAGTATTATTAATAAACAATATTTACCCGCCTGTGTAAGAGATAGGGACGAAGGGCCAAAATTTTGCAATAAATTTTATGAAACTACCGTTTCTTTGCCCAATTTTTCAATGTGATCGGCCACCTGTTGCATCAGCCACATAGGGGTGGAAGTCGCCCCACAAATACCTACGGAACCGGCTTCTTGGAACCAGGTTGGGTCAATTTCAGTTTCGTTTTCAATAAAATAGCTCTGAGGATTGAAATTATGACAAACCCCAAAGAGCGCTTTACCATTAGAGCTTTTCTTGCCACTAACAAATAATACAACATCGTGCTGCTGTGAAAACCGTTCCATCTGAGGTTCCCGATTAGAAACCTGCCTACATATACTGTCGTTAGCATTGTAATGTATTTCTTCTAGCCCCTCATTTGCCCCTTCCAGCCGTTCCTGGATCATAGACCTTATCCTGTAGAAACCTTTTGTACTTTTGGTGGTTTGGCTAAACAATGTAACCGGTCTGGTGAAGTCTATTAGGTCCAGGTCTTCATCCTGCATAACGATAATAGCCTCCTCCTTGGTTTGGCCGGCTAAGCCTATTACTTCGGCATGTCCAGGCTTGCCATAAATAACTATCTGACCATCTTGTTGCTGCATCTTGTCGTATGCATTTTTCACTCGATTTTGCAACTTTAGCACTACTGGGCACGACGCGTCAACCAATTCTATATTGTTTTTCATAGCCAACTCATAGGTCTCCGGTGGTTCTCCATGGGCTCTGATCAGTACCTTACAATCTCGAAGTTCCTTGAGCTGCTCCCTGTCTATAATTCGCAGCCCCTTGGAATTCAACCTGTTGACTTCCATACTGTTGTGCACAATATCCCCAAGACAGTATAACGTGCCTCCTTCGTTCATTTCGTCTTCAGCCATTTGTATGGCGAACTCAACGCCAAAACAATAGCCAGAATTCGCATCAATAGTTACCTGCATCCTACTTATTTTTCAATTTGTTCTTGATGCCCGGCATTTATAATTACCCCAGTGGCTAAGTGCAACACTTCCTCCACTTGCTCACTGAGCATCATATGGGTAGTATCTATAAAATGGGCATCTTCAGCCTGCTTCAGAGGACCAATTTCCCGTGTACTGTCAATATGATCACGCTTAGCCAGGTTCTCTTTGATGTCGTCCAAATCCACTAATTGACCTTTGTCCAATAGCTCCTTCTGCCTGCGACCAGCTCTAACATCAAAATCGGCAGCCATAAACACCTTTAGTTCAGCTTCTGGAAATACTACCGTTCCGATATCTCTGCCATCCATAACCACACCCTTTTTCTTTCCCATCTTTTTTTGCTGGGCTACCATAGCCTGACGCACCGGCGCCAAGGCACTTACCTCACTGACACTTCGGGAAATGTACATTTTCCTTATTTCTTTTTCAACATTCAAACCATTCAAGTAGGTTTCACAATCGAGACCATTTTCATTGAGTTTAAAATCAATCTCAATGTCTTCCAGAGCCTTTTTTACCTGCTTGGGGTTTGATAAGTTGATATAATTCTGATGAAAGTGAAGTGTAACCGCCCGATACATAGCTCCTGAGTCTATATATAGATAATGCAATGCCTGGGCTACTACTTTTGCTGTGGTACTTTTGCCACAAGCTGAATACCCATCAATAGCAATTACAATTTTCCTCATCGAGACTTTTTTACCCCACTTTGAATAAAAAGAAATAGCCTAGCAGTCCTTTTGCGGGCAAGGGATCGGTTTCCCCTTTTTTATAGTCTTTTGGTTGGATTTGCAACCTTGAGTTCCAAAAAAAATAAACGCGCCCAACATAAGGCCGTACAGAATTCTTTTTTTCAATTTTCTATACTTTTTATCAGATACAAAGATAGGAATTTATTACGAAAACGTAGGCTCAGTGCTTAAATTGTGACATTTATGAAATAGCAAATGGATAGAGAAATCTCGGGAAATATTATTGACATTCCCCACCGAAAGATATATCCTGGTAGGGTAATCATTCAGGCTGGCTTAATAACTGATATAACACCCTTAGCTAAAGCGCAATCCCGATATCTGCTGCCGGGATTTATCGATGCACATATACATATTGAAAGCTCCATGTTGGTGCCAGCGGAGTTTGCTCGTTTGGCAGTCGTCCATGGTACGGTCGCGACCGTCTCAGATCCTCATGAGATAGCCAACGTATTGGGAACGCAAGGAGTGGACTACATGATCAACAATGGAGCTCTGGTACCCTTCAAGTTCTATTTTGGCGCCCCATCCTGCGTGCCGGCCACCTCATTTGAGACTGCCGGAGCCACTATAGGTTCAGAGGAGGTCAAGAAGCTGTTAGTACATCCAAAGATCAAATACCTGGCAGAGATGATGAATTGGCCAGGGGTGCTTGATCAAGATCCGGAGGTAATGGCAAAGATCAAAGCTGCAATTGAATTGGGCAAGCCGGTAGACGGACATGCCCCGGGTCTCAGGAGCAACGAAGCGAAAGCCTACGCTTCGGCCGGAATTACCACCGACCATGAATGCTTTACCATGGAAGAGGCTCTGGACAAATTGGCTTGCGGGATGAAGATAATCATCAGAGAAGGCAGTGCGGCAAAAAACTTTGAGGCATTAATAGACTTGTTGCCAGATCACTACAATCAAGTAATGTTCTGTTCAGATGACAAGCACCCGGATAATCTGGTGGAAGGGCACATAAATCTATTAGTTAAGCGAGCGCTGGCAAAAGGCCACGATCTTTTTAAGGTACTACAGGCTGCCTGTATTAATCCAATAAATCACTACGGCCTTGAGGTCGGCAAACTCTCCATTGATCAGCCGGCGGATTTAATTGTGATCGACGATCTGCAAAACTTCAATGTTTTGCAAACTTATATTGATGGCCAATTGGTAGCAGAACAAGGTAGAAGCTTGATAGAGAGACAGGAAAATGAAATAGTTAATCAATTTAGTTGCTCACCCAAAACCCCGAACCAATTTGAAGTGGCAGCCAAAAGTGGAAAAGCCATAGCGATCCAACCATTCGATGGACAATTAATTACTGATAGCTTGCCCGTAACAATAGAGCCAACAAACGGAATATTACGTAGTGACACCACCCAAGATCTATTAAAAATAACCGTGGTAAACCGGTATAAAGATGCCGCTCCTGCTGTCGGTCTCATTTACGGGTTTGGACTGAAGCAAGGAGCGCTAGCCTCTTCAGTTGCCCATGACTCTCATAATATTATCGCAGTAGGTGCAGATGATGAATCCCTCTGTGAGGCTGTCAATGCTATAATTGATAACAGAGGCGGGGTAGCGGCAGTCTACAATGGTTCCAAGCAATTAGTTCCACTACCAGTCGCTGGCTTGATGTCTGCTGATGATGGTTATGAAGTAGCTTCTAGCTACACAGCAATTGATAGCTTTGTTAAAGAGCTAGGGTGTGAATTGGAAGCTCCTTTTATGACACTTTCCTTTATGGCCTTGCTGGTAATTCCTAAGTTAAAACTAAGTGATAAGGGTTTGTTTGACGGCGAGCGATTTGAGTTTGTCGACCTGTTTGAAGAAACATCGGCGTAACAAAATGCTACCGGATTTCATTAAATTTATTGGCCTATTACTGATTGCTACAGCCATCTGCCTTACCTTAGAATATAACAGCTTTACGGGATTCCAAGGCGGTGGTTATTCTGTTGGCCTCACCTTTTCAGTGGGAGATATCTTAACTGGGAGAGTTGGGCTATTACTTTGGTAAGATCCGAACGGGTGGCTTCACAATTCTAGCGAGGCCAATAATTGCCTAAGCGCTACCTAACCTTTGATATTGTTTTGATAACTCATTTGAAAACCTATCTTGGTACCACGCACCTCAGCCATCTGTTCCTTGGTCTTTTGCTGAAGAGTAATGTTTTTGATCTCCGGATATTTAGGTCCGATCAAGTCCATATCGATAGCTGCCGACATCGACTTTTCAATGATCAATCTCAACCACTCTTTTGTAATCACATTACTGGAAATATCTTGAAAAAGGAAGTTGAGTTGCCTGACACCTTCGGCAAAAAAGTGATTTTCTATATTAACTAAAATACGTGCTACCAGATAACCTGGATCGTCCAATCGATTGTACTTGATCGAATCAGCCAAAAAATTATATATGGTAATATGTCCAAAGTATCTCCTCTTATGGTCCTCTTCCATGTAAGGTGACTGCATGACAGGAAAGTCATCATTAAATGTGATAATGTTTGACTGCATGTAGAAAATAAGCATGTCACCACCAAACTTGACCCTAAACTCAAATTCACTTACCTGGGTAAACTCTACCACAACATGGGTATCAACCTCATGGATCTGCTCATCTAATTGATGAGAGATATCTTTGGCCTCCTCTTTTAACATTTCAAAGACCTCTTTTAAATTAAAATAAGTGTCTTGTTTAAGGCAAGCCCTATCTTTGAGTTGCTCTAATATTAGATTTAAGGCTTCTTTTTCTGATTCCATAAGTAACTTAATAGTACATTCGAAATATAGGTTATGAATTCTTTATTAGTGAATCAACCTAATGACAAAAACGACGGATGTCACTTTTTCCCATAAATATCGTAAATAATATCAATACAAAAGCTAAAGCATATGACAAAGGATAATCAAGGCAGAATGGAGCATCTTTTAAAGGATTTGGGACGTAAGATTGATGAGTTGATGGCGAAAACCAAGGATGGTACACAGGACTTCAAGGTGGATATCGATGCTCGCAAAGAAGAGCTAAAAAGAAACATGGATACCCTGGAAAACGAGACCAAGAAATTTATTCAGGATAAAGAAAAGTGGACTGAAGTGGAAAGTAAGCTCAAAAACGTGGTTCACGAACTAAAGGATGCGGTTGAGACAGCTTTTTCCGTAAAAAAATAAAAAACATCTTTAGTAGACCTACGAGGTTTTATGCCACCGGTATCCCTTAG
>JBPCUG010000181.1:0-2573 GCA_051011275.1 Cyclobacteriaceae bacterium
CCTTGAATTACGTTCGCGAGGGCACGATGTTTGGACGAGTGATATTTTACAAGGCGAGGATAGCAAGCATGTAAAAGCTGATGTTGGGGTCTATCAGCAGATGGATGCTCTTTTTCGGAAACATCGGTTCGATTTTGTATACCATTTAGCGGCTGAATATGGTCGCTGGAATGGCGAAGACCATTATGAAAATCTCTGGCGTACGAACGTCATTGGCACAAAGAATATGCTTAGATTGCAAGAGCAACACCAGTTTCGACTGATCTTTTTTTCAAGTGCAGAAGTGTATGGGGACTATGATGAACTCATGTCAGAAGATGTCATGGAGCGGGTTCCAATTAAACAAATGAATGACTATGCCATTTCAAAATGGGCAGGAGAATTACAGTGCCTCAATCATGCCCTGATGTTCGGAACCGAAACGGTGAGGGTTCGTCCTGTAGGGTGCTATGGCCCCCATGAATATTATAGTCCCTATAGAGGGGTCATTCCTATATTTGTCTACAATTCGATGATGGGAACTCCATTCACAGTTTATCGTGGGCATAAACGTATATTTGACTATGTTGAGGATACTTGTAAAACATTTGCCAATATTCTCGACAATTTTATTCCTGGTGAAGTATATAATGTTGGAAGTAAAGAAGAGTGGGCGATAAGCATTGAAGAATTGGCCAGTATTGTTTTAGAGACTATGGGAGCGAAATCCAACCTTGCTGTCATGAAGGGAGAAGAAGGTTTTACCACTCGAATTAAAGTCGTTGATTATTCAAAATCCAGACGGGATCTCAAGCATGATCCCCAAATTGATATTCGAGAAGGCATTAAGCGTTATGTAGCCTGGATGCGAAAAACATATGAGCAAACATAAGAGTGAATAGGGAAATTGTCGAACGCTATCTTGAATAATTACTTCATTTATAAGTAGGCTTCCCTTCTGTTTTGGGAAAATTGGTTTCTGATAGCAATCGTTAGTTTTAGGTTCAATTTATTTTCCTAAAGTCGAAACCTATTATTCTCCCCCATTAAAAGGTTTCAAAGATCATAAAAAATCCCAAGGACCTTAAAATTTAATGAAAAAGGATTTTGCTGGATGGTGTTAAATAATTCAAAAGATAGCGGCCCTTCCACCCCAATTGCTCAGTGTTCTCTAGAGGATTTTCAACACACAAAATTGGGAAGTTTATTCCAGCAAGGCGCAAAAGCTGTGGTCCTCAAAGGGGATCCTCGTATTCCGTGGTTGTGGAAAAGCCTCATAGAGCTCCAAAATGGGGGTCATGCAATAATCAATGGGCCAATAGGTCCGTGGGAAACTAAAATTCAAGACCTGGCTCTGAATCATCGGCAAAATGACGTGTATTTAGGTGATATGTTGCGATTCACCCCAGGGGCATTAGCACATATTGCAAGAAAAGTCCTTATATTTAAGGATTCTAATGGTCAAATCAAAGCAATTCCTGACAAGTTCAATAATCATGAGGGAAATGTGGTACTCAAGCAGAAAATTTATCAGACTGTCTGGGACATTAGCCAGGATATGTTGAGGAGCACTTTACCTGAAAATAGTGATCTCAAGAATTATGCGGTCAAGATAGACATGCTTCACTATCCGGATTCACCAGAAGATTTAGGCAGAATATTTTCACTACTCGCTGATGCCAGTGGAGGTTGGACACGTTTGGGAATGAAAATCGACCGAATAAAAGCCAAGGCAACTTGTTTTTTCGATCTAAAAGCCCTGAGAGACCTATTTGCCTTGGGAAGTTTAATCCCAGGAATTAATATTCTCCTTAGAAAGATAAATGGATTTCTATTCAGGTTTAGCAAGAAAAAAGTTCCTAGCGATACCCTTCTCGTAGGAGAACCTCATGTCGATGGCCCCAATATCTTAACTGCTTTGATTAGTAATAGGGACCTCCTGTGTACAGAAGTGCATGGTGGGAAGGCAGGTTGGGTCGAATTGCCAATGAGCACTGACACGCTTGCAATTTTTCCTTCAGAACAATTGGGCAAGATTTCAACGATCTCACCAACGACTCACCGTATTTTATTTAAAGAAACTGATGATCCTGGTGAAATAAACAAACCCAATATCACTTTAAATTTATCGGTCATTCACCGGCCTCCAAATTTATAATTTCTGCGTAAAACATTTCATCAGACCAATCGGATGTAACCCGGATTGGTGCAGCCCCCAGAGTTATTCTCGGTCGAGGCGTGTGCTGAGCGCCCACTTCCTGATACTTACGCTTACACATATTCCAAAAAGAAATGTGTATACAACGATTCAGAATCTTACCATTAACTCTAGGAGTTAAAGGTGCGAGTGTACATTATTTCAGCGGTGTATCCTCCCGAGCCGATGACCTCAGCAACCACGGGGCGAGATCTTGCTGAGGAAATGACGAAACGTGGGCATGAAGTCACTGTAATCACTTCTTTTCCTAACCGGCCCTTAGGGAACATCTATCCAGGTTACCAAAGGTGTTGGAAGAACGTTCAATCCCGAGACGGGTATCAGGTAATTAACTGTTGGCACACACTTTCAAAACGGCCTATGCTAGGTTCACGTC
>JBPCUG010000182.1:0-9729 GCA_051011275.1 Cyclobacteriaceae bacterium
ATTACATCCTGGCACCAAACAACCTATCGGACCGGAGGATTTGGCACCATTGTTCCCAATGGGACTGATCAAGCAGGAAGTATCACAAGAACCATGGATTGATATACCAGATGAAATTCGCGAGGTATATTCGCTATGGCGACCTACCCCACTCTACCGTGCTTATGGCTTGGAGAAATTACTAGATACGCCAGCAAAGATATACTACAAATATGAGGGCACCAGTCCCTCAGGTTCGCATAAACCAAATACCGCAGTACCTCAAGCTTACTACAACAAAGCCGAAGGAGTAACACGGCTGACCACCGAAACCGGCGCCGGTCAGTGGGGCAGTGCATTATCTTTTGCCTGCCAGCATTTTGGTATTGATCTGGAGGTCTACATGGTGAAGATCAGCTATAACCAAAAGCCTTACCGCAAGTTGATGATGAACACTTGGGGAGCTGAAGTGCTAGCCTCCCCTACTGATCGTACTGAAGCGGGAAAAAAGATTCTGGCGGAAGCTCCTGACTCACCGGGAAGTTTAGGCATTGCCATCTCAGAAGCAGTTGAACGGGCAGCTGCTGATCCTGATACCAAATACTCACTTGGTAGCGTGCTCAATCACGTCCTGATGCACCAATCAGTAATCGGATTGGAAGCATTGGCACAATTGGAAAAGGCGGGAGACTTTCCCGATGTGGTTATCGCCCCATTTGGTGGAGGTTCCAATTTCGCTGGTATTGCATTTCCATTTTTGAGACACAAACTGACCGAAGGCAAAAACCTGAGATGTGTGGCGGTCGAGCCAGCTTCCTGTCCCAAACTAACCAAAGGCTCGTTCCGCTATGATTTCGGTGATACGGTAGGCCTAACGCCTTTGATCCCCATGTATACTTTGGGTCATAACTTTGTACCTGAACCCATTCATGCCGGTGGTTTGCGCTACCATGGCGCCGGCGCAATTGTAAGCCAATTATTAAAAGATGAGATTATTGAGGCAGTTGCCCTCCAGCAGCTGGAATGCTTCGATGCTGGAATTAAATTTGCTAATGCCGAAGGTATTATTCCTGCTCCTGAAGCTACTCATGGCATTGCGCAGGCTATTCGTGAAGCCAATCGAGCAAAAGAAGAAGGTAGCTCTAAAACCATTCTTTTCAATATGTGCGGGCACGGCTACTTCGATATGAGTGCGTACGAGGATTACTTAAGCGGCAAATTAAGCGATCACCATTTTACAGATGAAGAGCTGACCAAAAACTTGAAGGATCTGGATATGCCGGTGATTGGGTGATCAATTCTTTGGTCCCAACTCTTGCATCGCAGGCTTTTGTGTTTCTGCTTTTAGGTGTCTGTTCAAATAGTCGGTATACTGCTTGTATAATAGCAGATAGCTAGCCCCATTATATGCAACTCCATGGGTGCCAGGAGGATAGATCTGTAGATCATGATCCTTGCCCGCATCAATAAGGGCTTTCACCAACTGCATGGTATTTTGCATATGCACATTTTCATCCATAGCTGAATGGGCGATGAACATGTGCCCCTCTAAATTTTCCGCGTGAGTCACCGAAGAACTTTTTAAGTACCCGGCAGCATTATCATCTAGCAGGTCCATATATCGTTCGGTATAGATGCTGTCATAAAGGCGCCAGTCAGTAACCGGCGCACCCACGAGGGCGACATCAAATACCCCCGGATGATTCAAAATAGTATAACTCGACATATAGCCACCGTAACTGTGACCGCGAATGGCCATCCTATTGCCATCGATCCATGAGTTCTTAGCCAAATGTTGTGCTGTTTCAACAAAATCCTTACTCTCCCATTCTCCAAGATTCCTATAAACGATCTTTTTGAACTTGCTCCCATAGCCGCCGCTTCCACGGTTATTCACACTAGCCACCACATAACCTTGCTGTACTAAATATTGCTCCCAACCATTACTCGAAAAAGCATTGTATACCGATTGCGCGCCTGGCCCACCATAGATATTCATTACCAAGGGATAGGATTTGTTAGGATCGAAATCGACCGGCTTGATCAGATAACCGTCTAAGGACTGCCCATCGGTAGTAGTAAAGCTAAACATCTCGCGGGGCGCATATGTATGCTTGGAGATAAAATCCAGAACCTCCTCATTATCTTCGAAAACCTTCATCGTAGCTCCTTTGTTATTTTTAAGAACCACTTGAGTAGGTGTATTCACATTAGAGTATGAATCCATAAAGTATTTCCCTTTGGGGCTCATGTTTATCCTGTGCCTACCAGCAGTTTTAGTCAGATTTTGTTTTTTACGGCCCTTGAAATCGATGCTATACAGATGTCTATCCAAAGGAGACACTTCAGTTGAAGTATAATAGATCAGTTTCCGCTTTTCATCTACTGCTTCCGTACGAACGACCTCCCATTCTCCCTTGGTCACCTGGTTTAGCAACCTACCATCATAGTTATAGCGATATAGATGGTTCCAACCATCCCTATCACTGATCCAGAAAAACTCCTCCGTATTTTCCGGGAAGAAGAAGTAGTGCATGATGCCAGCAAAAAAATCAAAGACATCGATCCATGCATCCGAGTGTTCTTCCATGATCAATCGCCCTTTGCCGGTGGTAGCTTGATGAAAAAACAATTTTAAGTGATTTTGTTTTCGGTTGAGATGTACCACACCTAACATTCCTTCCTTAGCCGTCCAATACAATCTGGGTATATAACCGTCTCCCAGATCCAGGTTCATCCATTGTGTATTCCTTGCCGCAATATCAATCACACCGATCCTGACTATGGCGTTAGTATCACCGACTTTCGGGTATTTGATCTTTACATATTCCGCGTGTTGCCCACCGTAGTCGGTCATTTGAAACTCCGGTACTTCTCTTTCATCGGTTTGCCAAAAAGCAATGTATTTGCTATCCGGCGACCAAAGCCATGCTTGAGCCAACCCGAATTCCTCCTCGTATGACCAGCCAAATCGGCCATTGTAAAAATCTTCTGCACCATCGACAGTAAGCTGCGTTTCCTTAAGGCTATTAAGATCAAAAACAAAAAGATTACCTTCTCTTTCATAAGCTACTTTTTGGCCATCGGGAGATAGCTCAGCAGTTCGCGCATTTTGAGCAACCAGGGTTACAGTCCGGTTGTCGAGTGAGCACAAATAATAGTCCGAGATCCCTGAGCGGCGCCAGACTTGCCTGAAGTTTGATTGAAACAAAATAAATCTCGAATCCTTCGACCACTGAAATGATTTATAATCAAATGGCTTGTCGCTCCCCGGAAAAGTCAAGCCAGCTCCATCGAATACCATTTGATCTTTACCCGTAGCCGGTTGATAAGACCGAATAGCCTGACCATTGCCCGCTTCATCGATATAAGAAAAACGCTCTCCCTCATCGATCCAGTTGATATTTTGAGGACCACGCTCCCCAGCCAGTTGTACTTGTGCCCTTAGCCCTTCCACCAATGAGCCGTACGTTTCTTTCTCAGCAACTACCTGTGCCAGCAGAAAAGGTGAGCATAAGAATAGGGTTAAGAATGCACTCGATTTTATGAAATACTTGGTCATAGCGATACGCTTGGTTAGTTGTTAGTAGCCCAATGTCTTGAGCATAGAATTACTGGTTTGTTCCTTGGAAAATAATTTTGAAGTTAGCTTCCCTTTGGCATCCAGATCCAGGATCACATGCTGGGGTGCTGGAATCAAGCAATGCTGAATACCTCCGTAACCTCCCAACGATTCTTGGTATGCTCCGGTATTAAAGAAACCTATATATAATGGCTCTCCATTCTCAATAGTAGGTAGAAACACCTCAGATGTATGTGCCTCAGAGTCATAATAATCCATGCTGTCACAGGTAAGCCCGCCCATGTTCACTTTATGATAATTTTCCTTCCATTTGTTAATTGGCAACATAATGTATTTGTGGTTTTGCCCCCAGGTATCGGGCAAATTGGTAATGAACGAACCGTCGATCATATACCAAAGTTCCTTATCATTCTGCAATTTTTGGTCCAAAATTGAATAAATGGTTGCCCCGCTCTCTCCTACTGTATAACTACCGAACTCTGTCATAATATGTGGGGTAGGCACATGGTTCTTACCGCAGATCCACTTTATATTGGAAACGATTTGATCGATCATGTACTCATAATCGTAGTCGAATTGTAATGAATTCTTTATAGGGAAACCACCACCAATGTCTATCGTATCCAGTTCGGGGCAAATCTTTTTCAGTTCGCAATATTTGTACATAAAGCGGCTCAACTCACTCCAGTAATAAGCCGTGTCACGGATCCCGGTATTGATGAAAAAGTGGAGCATCTTAAGCTTGGCTTTTTTGCTAGGCTTGATCTGATTTAAGTAAAGATCGTTAATGTCGCCAAACCGAATCCCCAAGCGCGAAGTATAAAACTCAAAATTAGGCTCCTCATCAGAAGCTACCCGAATACCAACTTTATATTTGCCCTTTACCGCATTTTCATAATGATCCAGCTCTTTGAGATTGTCTAAAATGGGAATACAATTCTTAAAACCTTCATTGAGCAATTCAGCCAAATATTTTAAGTAAAGTGGCCGCTTAAATCCATTACTTATGATATAGGTCCTTTTGTTTATTTTTCCTGCCCGATACAACTTGTTCATAATGGAAATATCAAAGGCAGAGGAAGTTTCAATATGAGCTTTACTATTTAAGGCCTCTTCAATTACAAATTGAAAATGAGAAGATTTAGTGCAGTAGCAATAGGTGTAATTGCCTTTGTATTTATGCTTTTTTATAGCCCTACGGAAAAGCTTTTGCGCCTTCTGAATATTCTGGCTGATCTTGGGCAAATATGTCAGTTTCAAAGGGGTGCCATACTGGGCGATTATGTCCATTAATGGCACTTGATGAAAATAAAGCTGGTTTTTCACTACTTTAAACTCCTCTGTGGGGAAGTCAAAGGTCTGTTCAATAAGATCGGCGTAGCTTCTCATGCCAGGTCATATATTTTTTTTTAATGGAGGCGTAATATCGCTATAAATTTCTGATCTTTGGAGCGCCAAAAACAAAAATATTTTTCATGGCCAAGGCCCCGGTTTCTGATTTTATTGACAGCCATTTTCTGCATTTCAATGCAGCTAGCTTGGTCGATGCCGCCAATGGCTACAAAGACCATCTGGATCAAGGGGGCAAAATGATGGTCACTCTCGCCGGAGCCATGAGTACCGCCGAGCTGGGCAAATCGCTGGCTGAGATGATCCGCCAGGACAAGGTGCAGATCATTACTTGTACCGGAGCAAACCTTGAAGAAGACATTTTCAATCTGGTAGCCCACGATCACTATAAAAGAATCCCCAACTACCGCGACCTCACCCCCGAGCAAGAGGCTGATTTGCTGAAGGACCAATTCAACCGCGTCACCGACACCTGCATCCCGGAAGAAGAAGCTATGCGCCGTATTGAAGATCATATGGTAGCGGTTTGGAAAAAAGCCGAGGCCGAAAAGAAACGATATTTTCCACATGAGTTTTTCTACCAGTTGATCGAAAGCGGGGTCTTGGAAAGCAGCTATGGAATTGATCCCAAAGATTCGTGGATGATAGCTGCCTGTGAAAAGCAACTACCTATCGTCGTTCCCGGCTGGGAAGACAGCACCATGGGAAATATTTTTGCTGCCCATTGTATCGAAAAAGATGTTACCTCTACTACTATGAGGTCGGGGATCGATTATATGATCTGGCTAGCCGATTGGTACACACAAAATGCATCCGGTTATGGGATTGGTTTCTTTCAAATTGGTGGTGGAATTGCGGGTGACTTTCCTATCTGCGTAGTACCAATGCTGCATCAAGATTTAAAGCAGGAACAGGTACCGGTCTGGAGTTATTTTTGCCAGATCTCTGACGCTACCACCAGCTATGGTTCGTACAGCGGCGCAGTGCCTAATGAGAAGATCACTTGGGGCAAACTGGCCGTGGATACCCCTAAATTTATTATCGAATCAGATGCCAGTATCGTGGCGCCTTTAATTTTTGCTAAAGTATTAGGGTGGTGAGCCCAATAGAAATGACTGATGAAACAACCATGAACCTTGCGGCACCACTTTCCGAAGCAATAAGCCAGGCTTTTAAGCAACTCTTCGATTACGACCTAGCCGCTGACGAGATCAAATGGCAGCCTACTCGAAAAGAATTTCCCGGTTCACATACTTTTGTCACTTTTCCCTATGCCCGGATCAGTAAAAAGAGCCCCGAAGAGACTGGGCAAATGCTTGGTGCATATCTAAAGGAGCACAGTGATTTGGTTGCTGACTTCAATGTAGTCAAGGGGTTTCTCAACCTCAGTCTTAGTGACGCTGTTTGGTTGGAGATACTCAACCAAATTGTCCGTACCAAGGACTACGGGCAACAACCAAGTAATGGCCAAATGGTAACCGTGGAGTTCGCCTCCCCTAACACAAATAAGCCGCTGCATCTTGGGCACCTTAGGAATATATTCTTAGGGTTTTCTGTTAACCGGATCATGAAGGCCGCCGGATATGAGGTGAAAAAAGTCAACATCGTTAATGACCGTGGTATTCATATTTGTAAGTCAATGCTGGCTTACCAAAAGTTTGGCAATGGTGAAACTCCTGAATCTTCAGGGACCAAAGGCGACCATTTGGTGGGTCATTATTATGTGAAGTTTGACCAGGCGTATAAACAAGAGATACAGGAATTAGTAGGCAAGGGCATATCAGAGGAAGAAGCAGGCAAGCGAGCACCCTTGATGCTTGAGGCGCAAGAGATGCTGCAGAAATGGGAGGAGAATGATCCTGAGGTGGTGGCTTTGTGGAAAAAAATGAACCAGTGGGTCTATCAGGGATTCGACCAAACCTACGAGACCATGGGTGTTTCCTTCGATAAGATATACTACGAATCAAATACCTACCTCTTGGGCAAGGATCTGGTCGAAAAAGGTTTAAAAGAGAAAGTCTTTTATCAAAAGCCCGACGGCTCGGTTTGGGTGGACCTTACTGATCAAGGTCAAGACCAAAAACTATTGCTCCGTTCTGATGGCACTTCCGTTTATATGACCCAAGATCTAGGCACAGCCGAATTGCGGTACCAAGATTTCCTTTTCACTCGCTCGGTATATGTGGTGGGCAACGAACAAGATTATCATTTCGATGTGTTGTTTAAGATCCTGAAGAAAATGGGCCGCGGGTATGCTGACGGGATGTACCACCTCTCCTATGGCATGGTAGATCTGCCTACTGGGAAAATGAAGTCGCGGGAAGGCACCGTAGTGGATGCGGACCAATTGATGGAAGAGATGGTAAACCAAGCTCGGGAGAAAACTGAGGAGCTTGGTAAGATAGAGGACTTCAACAATGAGCAATTAGATGAGCTATACCAGACCTTGGGCCTGGGCGCTCTCAAGTACTACCTCATGAAGGTAGACCCAAAAAAACGCATGCTCTTTAACCCTGAAGAATCTGTGGCCCTTCATGGAGACACCGGGGTATCGATCCAATATACCCATGCGCGCATCTCCCAGATCTTGCGCACGGCCCAGGAGCAAAAAGTACCAACCGGTAATGTGGAGATCAAAGATTTTGAAAAGTTGGAAGATCTGGAAAAAGAGTTGATCCAATTGTTGCACCAGTTTCCGGAAAAGATCAAGGTGGCAGCTGAGGAGTTGGCGCCTTCTGTAATTGCGCAGTACACTTACGAACTGGCCAAAACGTACAACCGCTTTTTTGCCGAGCTTTCCATCTTCAAAGCCGGTGATCCAAAGCTCATGCAGCTACGGGTATTGCTTTCACAACAAACCGGGAGAGTTATCAGTAAAGCGTTGTCTTTATTAGGCATCGACGCCCCCGAACGTATGTAGTATGGCCAACTTCAAAGCTTGGATCCACGCAGCCCGTCCCCGTACTTTGCCATTGGCATTAGCCAGCATAAGTATGGGAGGTTTTTTGGCTGCCGCCGATCAGGCCTTCAATCCAATAATCTTTGGCCTTTGCATCTTGACTACTTTATTATTACAGATCTTAAGCAACCTGGCAAATGATTATGGTGATGCGGTACATGGTATCGATCACGAGGACCGCGAAGGCCCAAGTCGGGCAGTACAAGCTGGAACCATTGGTAGCAATACCATGAAGCGTGCCATAGTCCTATTCACGTTTCTGGCTTTGGTAAGTGGACTGGCTTTGCTCTATCTGGCTTTTGGTTTTGGCCTTCTTTTCTTTAGCTTTTTGGCATTGGGCTTATTAGCCATTGGCGCTGCTATTACCTATACGGCCGGAGGTAGTCCTTATGGGCACTTAGGCCTAGGGGACCTTTCCGTAATTCTCTTCTTCGGACCAGTAGCCGTTTTAGGCACCTACTTCTTACAAACGCAAACCTTAAATGGGAATAGCCTCTGGCCGGCTTTAAGTTGCGGGCTCTTCGCCACCGCGGTTCTGAACGTCAACAACATCCGTGACATCCCTTCCGACCAGCAAGCAGGCAAACGATCTATTCCGGTGCGATTGGGTCGGGAGAAGGCAGTGCTATATCATTGGGCACTTCTTGCCGGAGGCTTGCTCTGCTCTGTGGTTTATGTTGTACTCAATTTCCACTCCTTCAAACAATGGGCCTTTCTGATTGTCCTTCCTTTGTTAGTAGTTAACGGTTTGGCAGTAAAAAACAAAGACCAAGCCTTGGCGTTAGATCCCTATCTAAAGCAGATGGCGTTGACTACTTTGTTGTATGTACTGAGTTTTGGGTTGGGGTTGATTTGGTAGATTTCTGTTTGGAATGTTGGGGTAATGGAATACTGGAATAGTTAAAATACACTTAATCTGGTGCAAGTTTGTGAAGATTTAGACAAACCTTCCCTTTAAAGAGTTACTATTTAGGAATAGTGGATTATAAAGTAATCCTAAAACAAAAAGAATGAAACTTACTCTATAGCGTTCTTTTTCTCCACTCTATCAGCTATGGGGATAGAAAAACTAGCAAAGACCTACTCGATCATAATAATTTAAACCGTCAACCTGTATTTTACCCAATGTACACACCATGGCGGATAAGTTTTCTCCTTTCTATATCATGATTCGACTGTTGGGGGTAAAGAAGGACTGGAAAGGATTTTTAGAGAATTTGTAGGCTCCCTCTCTGGCAAAGTTTACCGCTTGTCTCTACTATTAAGCGCAGCCCTAACGTGCGGGTTTGTCCCAAAAGGGGATGCTACAGCGTAACTCGACTTTAAGTGGGGCTGACTATGTATCTATCAATTACGGCACCACCAGCCAGGGATTGCCACAGTCCTCCCTAGGGATGCTGGGCAATTATGTGGATGTTTTTACGGATAATATGGGCAACCTCTTGAGCGCATAGGCCGGTCAAATAGCGGGCGTGCGAGGGCCTTGAGTGAGGAAGCTTTATTTGATCAAGATTTTTTGCTTACTTTTTCATCGATTGGAAAAAGTAAGAGCCCGTCCGGCTCGAGGACAAAGCCAAGCGAAGAGGTGAAGCTGAAAGCATATAGCTAAACTCTAAGGCACATGCCAACTACGGCACCGCAAGTTTGCATTATAACTAAACTATATCCTACCCTTCCAACCAGGTTTTAAATTTATTGGCTTTCTCCCGGCTGACGGTTATATCCTGGCTTACCGAAGGTCTTAAATTTATCTGCAGTCGGCCATTGAAATACTTGGCCACGCTGTCAATCGCCTCTAACCTGGTAATGTAGCTGCGATTTAATCGAAAAAAGATCTTGGGATCAAGCATGGTTTCCA
>JBPCUG010000183.1:0-2728 GCA_051011275.1 Cyclobacteriaceae bacterium
AGAGGTATTTCAGAACGATCAAATTTACAAACATTCTCAGTGCCACACCCATTGACTAAAGCGAGCTCATGCGGAAGACCTAACTAACTCATTCAACCGCTCTTGTAAAGCTTTTTACTTTGTCAGCTATAAAAACTAATTCGGTTTTCTCCCCACCATAAAAAGATAATCTCCCATATCATTTCGGTAGTTGAATATGATATCGTTGATCTTACCGGTGGCAACATCTTCCTTCAGCAGCATTAATCCCTCAGCCACCTCTTCGGCATGGGCCAAATGGGAAAATGACGAAATCCCATTTCTTACTTGTTCTTTCAAATACAATCCGGGATGATGCTTGCCGGAGTAAAGAAAGAGGTCTGCTAAATCTGGCCTAATGTTATATTTCTCGGTATCAACCAGTTCAAAACCAGTCTGACTAATAGCCTGCTCAACTTTTTCATAGGTCGGCATCTGCATCATGGAATCCTTAAGCATCTTTGGGAAATAGTGGTTCAACCAATAACCGGTCATTTGCTTAGGAGTAGCAGTGAAGATCACCAAAGTACATCCAGGCTTAGCAATCCGGTACAATTCCCTAAATCCTTGTTCCAGATCAATCCAATGATGTATGGTAAGGCTGGCCATGATCCCATCTACACATGCATCACCTAATGGCAAGTTTTCCGCTTTTCCTATTTTCCATTCTATCTGGTCATTCCTTGCCTTAGCCCGGTCCAGCATTTCGGATGAGGGGTCAATTCCAATAAACCTGGTCCCTTGATTTGCCATGGCAATAGTGTAGTTACCAGTGCCACAACCAATATCTAAAAATAGTCCTTCAGCCTGAGGATTGAGATAATGTTGGAAACGCGATAGCAAATAAGGATCTGCTCTTCTAGTCAGGTTGTAATCGACCCCAATTTCGTCGTATTTTTCACCCATACTTCTCGGCAATTTCTATCAGTTTCAAGCCTGTAAATAAGCTTACTTTTTCATGGGATCACCTACTCCTGCTCCTTCGCCCATAGCGATCAGTTCTTCCTCAGTATAGTCAGTAGACAATCCGATATGCTCGTATTCATCAATCTCTTTTAAGAACTCAGCTAACTTCATCTTAGCTCGCTGATTAGCTGGTCCACCTAGCAATAAATGCATTGGAGCCTTATCCAGTTGGGTCAACCGATACATAGCTTCCCCGGCCTTGGCCGGGTCCCCGATCTGCTTGCCGCTTACTCCGGAAATAGCCTCCATGTTCTTGGCTGCACTATCCGCATAGTCTTCAATATCTGACTTAACATAGGTTGCAGATCGACCACCCCAATCAGTGCGAAATGGTCCTGGTTCCACATTGGTCACTTTTATACCTAAATGAGCTACCTCCTTGGCTAAAGCCTCGCCAATACCTTCTAAAGCAAACTTGGAACCGTTGTAAATACCAACTCCAGGATAGCCTTGTAATCCTGCAATAGAAGTGATATTTAGAATATGGCCTGAGCGCTGCTTGCGCATGATCGGAAGTACTTTTCTGATCACATTTAAAACACCAAAAACGTTTACTTCAAACTGCTGTTTAGCTTCCGCGTCAGAGATTTCCTCCACACTTCCCATAAGGCCATAACCAGCATTATTAACCAAAACATCGATCTGTCCAAAAGCATCTATAGCTTGCTGCACGCCGGCAGCAACCTGGTCCTGATTTGTAACATCTAGTAGTACACCTTTTGCCTGGCCAGGGCCTATTTGCTCAAACGCGGCTATTTGACCCTCTTGCCTTAGTGTGCCTACTACTTTATCTCCCTTTGCTACTGCAACTTTGGCTAGCTCAAGACCAAGACCTGTAGAGCAACCTGTGATAAACCATACTTTCATACCATTAAAAATTTATTTGTGCTTCTTAAATTGTTGTCAATCATGGAATAACAAACTTACTAATTGCTTACCAAATCCAAATACCTAGATAAAAATAGTTAAGCTTTCACCCTATGTTTTAGCCTATCGACCATCACCGCACCTACAATAATGGACCCGATAATGATCTCCTGGACATAGTTCGGCACTCCCAGCATATTGCACCCATTGCGTAGAACAGCCATGATCAAAGCGCCGACTATAGAGCCAAAAGCGCTCCCTTCTCCTCCATTTAATGAGCCTCCACCTATCACCACAGCGGCAATGATGTCCAATTCCATTCCATTCGCTGCAGTCGGATCACCGACGGTAAGATTACTGAATTGCATAATAGAAGCTACCCCTGTCAATACAGAGCAAAAAACATAGATCCAGATCTGATTGAGTTTGACCTTGATGCCGCATAAGCGTGCGGTTTCTTCATTAGAACCGATAGCAAATACATGCCTGCCGAACACAGTGTATTTTAAAATTACCACTGTGATGATTAGAATAATAATTGTGATCCATGCCCCGGGAGCAAATACCAACCAACCAGGCTCAGGGTCTACCATCATTAGCGACTGTAACCAGTTTTCAGGAGCGCTCACAGTTCTTTCTTTAGCAATCCACTTAGCTACCCCTCTGGCAATCTGCATCATACCCAAGGTGACAATAAAAGGCACAATATTGAACCTGGAAGTAACTACCCCAATTAAATAACCACATGATGCACAGGCAGCAATCCCAGCAACTGCGGCAAGCAACGTTGTACCGAAACCACCAGCACTCCCTTGTAATACCGATGCGATTACCACGGTTCCCAAGGCTATTTGGGAACCTACGCTCAATTCTATAC
>JBPCUG010000184.1:0-3464 GCA_051011275.1 Cyclobacteriaceae bacterium
TTTTTTTTCATTATTCCCGCCTAGCATTTTTGCTGCGGCTTCTAACCTGATACTTATTAAATAATTCACTGGAGTCATATTAGTAAGTTGCTTACAATATTTTGTCAGGCTTGTTGCACCAAGGCCGCAATGCTCTGCCATATCTTCAAGAGTCCAATGACGCTCGAAATCATTATGAAGATGATCTAGGAAGATCTCAACTGTTCTAATATTTATTGTTAAAGATTCATCTAACTCAACTTCACCGTTTTTGAACAGACTTATCAATTCAAGGAGGAGTTCGTTAATTAGTATGTTAAATCTTGAATGCGGAATCCATGTTGTTGATTCATCAAGACATCTTCCTAACTCACAGAAGCATTCATGCATTTTTTTTGAAGTTTTCCAGACCGGCTTTTCATTCTGTCTTAAGACCTTTGTTAGATAGTCCAGATCGGTTTTGGAAAGAATCACCCAACTGGGCCAGTCCCAACTTTGATGAGGCTGTACCACTCCCACATCAATAATCATCCAATATAGTTTGCCAATAGTAACATTCGGATTACCCAATTTGTGCCGTTGCCATGGCCTTGTAATTGTGAAATCACCTGGCCCCAGATGGAATTGCCTCTTTTCTGTGGAGAAACTTAGATTTCCTGAAGCCAAAAAAGTTAATTCAATGCCTTCGTTTCTATGCCAGTTCAGCCCCCAATTTTGGTTTATTTTAGCATCCCAATAACCAATACTGAGCACTCCTGGTAAAACCGAATCAGGTAAGTCCAGTCCTGGATAATTATTCCGGCGAAGAGCGGTCATGTCAAGCTGACCGGAATTTGCCGCTTCAATTAGAGGCTCGCATCGATCCGGTTGATAAATCTTATCGAAATCCTTGTATCTTTTCCTTTTCATTAAGTTTCAAACAACTAAGCCGATATTTCCTGCAAAGATTCCTGGTTTTTAAGATACTCAAAACTCTTCTTAACAGCCTCTTCTCCTGCCACTTCCAATGTACTATATCCGTCAAACCCAATCCTAACCAACTCCCGATAAATCTTATCGATCCCGATTACTCCGGTACCCAACGGGATAAGGGCCATTCCACAACCAAAAACCTTCCCTCTTTGATCAATATACTCAGCCGGCAGATCTTTCCAATGAACATGTTCAATTTTGTCACCTAACTTAGTGATCATCTCAATAGAATCTCCACCTCCTAACCATAGGTTTCCAGTATCAAGGTTCACCCCCAAAGCATCCGAGTTGCATTCATTAATAATTCTCTCCATGTGCTTAACTGAGTCTGTATATTGGCCATGGGGTTCAATTAACAGCTTAACCCCATAGTCCTGAGCCATTTGCAAAGGTTCATATAGCTTCTCTTTGATTGAAAAAATCGCTTCCGCATCTGAAAGTTGTTTCCCAAATTTTGTATGGGCATCTCCCTCAGTGGTTATTACGTGCTTAACACCAATCGCAGAAGCCATTCTAATTGCCTTAACGATTTGAGATGTCCCATATCTCCAAGGAGCGGACGGGTCAAGTAAAGTAGCATGAGCACAAACACTGGTAATAGTTATCCCTCTTGATTCAAATAGTCCTTTTAGATCAAAAGCGTTTGCATCTAAGCTTGCCACTGCATTAAAACCAAAATGCGACCCCAAACATGCCCCATCTGCATTGTCAGTTATGTCGGCATATTCAAAGCCCCATTCTTTGATCTGGTCAACTTGTTTATCCAAAGTTTCAAAAGGATTAATAAGGGCAAAGCATCCTATTTTAATAGCCATAACTCCTCTGTTTATAGTTGATAAATTTAATTTTTGGTCAATTCTATGTATTCTTTATAATATGCATTAATTTCTGATCTGGTCATTTTATTATCATGAACCAAAACCCTGTATTTTAAGGTGAACACATCATTGGGTCCAATTACTATTGGTTCATCAAATAATAAACCCGCATTATAAAAAGCGAAATCACCTTCATCAAAAATGTACCAGGACGTTTGTTGCTTGCCGAAATTGTCTGGATGGTTAAACATAGTCACTCCTGGTCTATTATTTGAGGCGGCAAGGCGTCCCGTAAGATCCATCCAATTTGCTTTTTGACCATGTCCGATCAATGTGTCATTGTTAGTCCAGTTTTCGGAGTCCATGTATAAACGATCAGTCATATATTGTGAAGCCCTATAAGAAAGACCGGCATAGCCTCCGTAATAAGGACCACCAACTTTTTCAGGTGGTGTTCTATCCAAGATCACGGAATCGGACTGACTCTTAAAACTTAATAACCAGTCGATGTAATAATTGCCATCATTGCCGGGAGGTGAGACTTTTATCAGTCGCTTCTCATGCAAAACATCTGGGCTTGTTTCGGAAGAATAGTTAATGTCCATTTCAACAGTTGCTGAAAAATCCTCTGATAATGTTTTCGAGATATTGGCAATGGTTGACTGGCCCTCAGATAACCGAGTCTTTATGTCTTCCTCCCAATAATTCTTACCATTTATAAATTTCCATGAAAACCACAAACCGTAGTGCCAGGGATGATCTGATGGTCTTAACCATGCGAGGTTGTTACCACCGACAGTATTTAATGGATAGAAATACGGCTTCCCATTTGGCGTTTTGAAATTAAACTGCCAAGCGATTTGAGGGCCGCGTAACAGGGCAATTGAAGTATCTGACTGTTCCCAGGAATGCGTGGTTTCGCTGCCCTCTGATTGGTCAACATTTAATTTTCTTCCTCCAGTATCTTGATCCAAATGGCAGTTTGGAAGGAAGAGGAAAGAAACAATAGTTAAGACTATTACCTTAATCATCATTAATACTCCATTTTTAAGCTTTGCAAGTAACCTAACAAATCGTTGATCTCGCTATCTGTAAGACCAGCCAATAAACCCGGTGGCATTAAAGATGAATTTATCATCTCTCTTGATTTAATGTCTTCACTATTAATTTTGATTAATTCGTTACCGCTGACCATGATGGTAATCTCTTTTTCATTCGCGGTGACGATTCTGCCGACAATTACATTACCGTCGTTCTTAGTGACTATGATTTGGTCAAACCCAGTCTTGATATTTTTATTCGGATTTTCAATGGACTCCAATATCTCATTTTTGGATAATAGCTCTCCTATTCCAACCAGATCAGGACCTAAAAGGTCTTCGCTTCCTTCTACCGAGTGGCAGGTGGCGCAAATCCTCTCCTGAAAAATCTCTTCACCATGGTGTATATTGCCAAATACCACTGAGGTGTTGGTTTCTGGGTTATCAGGCTTAACCCACGGAGCTTCAATGAATCTGTATATGCCTCCCATTGGCTCTTTGTAAGGTTTGTGCCAGGGATCTTCAGTTCCAAACTGAGCTACATATAAATCTCCCTGTTTACCGAATTCCACATCCGAAAGTTTTGCTATCTTATCAGCAACGGGAAATTCTTCGGCTTCATACGCTCCATTACCATTTTTGGTCAATCTGACCC
>JBPCUG010000185.1:0-4487 GCA_051011275.1 Cyclobacteriaceae bacterium
GTGCTGCATATGACCAATCAAAACGTTGTGCCAATCGACTAGATAAAGTGAACCGTCAGGTGCAAACTCCATGTCCACGGGACGGAAGTTTTTATCCAAGCCAGTTACTAGGTCCTTGCGATGGCGGTATTTGTAACCCGTGCCATCATCTTCCATCACATGCTGTTTGGTGCCGAGGAATCCTATGGTATTATTTATTAGGAGGTCGCCTTGTACGTCATCGGGGAAGTGCCGGCTGGAGATAAACTCTAGTCCCGAAGTAGGCCGCACCCGATGCTCATTCTGGATCAAGGTCCTTGATTTGGGTGACCCAATGCCATATCGTGGTTTGATAGAACTGGGCATCATCCATCGCATGTCAGGGCCTGATGTCTCGGCGAAGAAGTTTTGCCCCCAATCATCAAAGGCGATGCCCCAGGGATTGGGAATGGGAATTTGTGCCGTACGTTCCAGGTGCCTTCTTTGAGGATTATATCTGTAAAAGCCACCATTAGTTCCTCTTACCGGACCATAGGAAGTTTCTACATTGGTGTGTAGGAATACACCTTCTCCCATATAAATGGCTCCTGAAGGGTCGGCACAAAAGGCACTGATCACATGATGGGTGTCGTGATCGTCAAACCCACTAAGGATGATCTCTTCTTTATCGGCTTTGTCGTCGCCATCGGTGTCTGTTAATAACTTCAGATTGGTACCTTGGGAAACATAAACACCTTCAGGGGCAAATTCAAAACCCACAGGTATATGCAATCCATCGGCAAAAGTAGTTTGCTTGTCAGCTTTACCATCATTGTCAGTATCTTCCAGGATAAGTAGTTTATCATTGGGCTTCGGATCACCCGGCCGGTAATGTGGATAGGTGGGCATCACCGCCACCCAGAGCCGACCCTGGTTATCGAATGACAGCTGAACTGGATTAGCCAGATCGGGGAATTCTTTTTCAGAAGCGAATAGTTCTATCTTATAGCCGGGAGCCACTTTTATCTTATCCAAGGCATCCTGACCGTAGAGATAGTTTTCGGGGTCGCCATTTTTTTCACTGGGCTGATAGTTGGTCTCAACCGGAGGCAGGGTGGAGGTTTTTGCATCAGCAGCGGCTAGATCTATTTTTTCTCCTTTGAGTGCACGCCAAATGGCCTGGTCCCTGATGGCCGTCATTTCCCTGATCTTCTTTATCTCCGCCGGATAGTTGTCAGGCCCAAATGGATTGTACCTTCGACCAAATACATGCACCCCATTGGGTATTTTGAAGTCATTGTGCCAAAACCAGTTTTTTTCCTGGACCGCCTCATGTACCAGGGATCTGTGTTCCTCCGCTCGGGCATTTTCCTTACCAAAAACGTTATCAGCCAGCAGGCTGGCAAAACGCTTGTAACCCGCATCATTGAGTTGGGATCCATCAATAGTTAAAACTTCACCGCTGGCAAACCAACTTCTTGATGTGGTGAACGCATCGACAAAAAGTACATTATTTTTTGTAGCCACCTCCCTCATTGCTTCCGTATATAAGGAGAGGTTGGCATTCTCTTTTTCCCCATTGGGTAGGTCGTATTGACCGGAAAGATCCTGAAAGGCAATCGGAGAAATAATAGCAAGCTGTGGTGCGGTAGTGTCACCGTATTGCTGGACTAGAGTATGCTTGATAAATGCATCCAACTCGGCCTTGTAATTCTCCAGACCTGCTTCTCCTTCGAAAGACTCGTTGTAGCCAAAACTAGCAAGGATCACATCAGCCTCCAGCATAGTAAGCCACTGGTCGGGTGTTTCCAGATGACCCTCACTACCAGAATTTTGAGCCAACTCAGTTTGGAATTGATCAGCACCTGGGAAAGCCCAAGGATCATTCCGGCCTGAATGCGGCCTGAAGCCTGGCGTGTTGCCACCATCGCACATATTCCGGATGTAGAGTGCACTATCGGGATATCGGAGCTGCATCTCGGTTTCGAAATAGCCATAGTTCATCATTCTGGAACAGAGGTTATTCCCAACCAGGACAATGTGGGAATCCTTGGTTACCAAGAGGTGCTTTGAATCGGTGTTAGTTGTGCATTGTTGAAAGGATAGGCAGGTTAAAAATGCTAGTAAAGCAAGCATTTTGGAATTATTACCTAATAGATGATTCATAACTATAAGTTTGGATGTTCTTTACAGGCTCCAGGCTTAAAAGGCCTATCCTCTTTTAACAGGCTTCTAAGTTATCGGTTTTGTTGAAAAACGGTAATGGTTGAGTAGATTTTTCAGTCTCGGTAGGGGCCAGGCTACAAGCTTTAATCAATTAAACTCAGCAAAGTGCCACAACACTCCAGATGGATCGTGCATAAAACATTCCCTACCCCATTCGAAAGTCTTGATCGGCGTCAATCTTACAAGCTTATATTTGTTGTGCAATCCTCGTTGGTTTAGATCGTCCCGACATTTATCAACATCATCTACTTCAAGGAACACCATTGAGTTATTCACCCAATCTTTGACATAGTATTTTTGCAAGTAAAAGCCCAAGTCAGAGTGAACCTTAAAAAGTGACATATCATCTGCAATTACGACTTCTTCAAAACCTAGTTCCTGATAAAAAGTTCTGGACTCATCGTAGTTCTTAGCTCCGATAAATGTCCTGATGGTCTTGGGCTCATAGTTCATTTTAATAATATTTTTTTGTTGTAGGCTCTATTCAACCAAATCATATACGTAATTCTGAAAATCTAAAAATTCATCGGTTTGCTCGTCGAAATTCTCACTTTGTCTAATTGTTCTGACTCCAACAAGATTTTTCTCAGGAAAAACCACGATATATTGCCCTAGCCATCCCTCCGCTTTGAATCCAATATTTTTCTGGGAATATACTCTCCTACTTCTACTGGGATAATAAGGATAAAGTTTTTCGTTTAAAACTTCCAACCAATTATCTCCAAAAACATTGGCTAACTTTTGTTCATCAATATTCACATTTTCATAGCTCCCTTTTAGCAGTTCGAATTTTACTAAAATATCGCTGGGAACTCCCGCCTTTTTGAATGTATGTAACAATTTATCATCTACTACAAAGATTGTTTTTTCGGGGATGATCCACCACAAGTTTCCACTAGTGGGAACATAGGGTTGAGAAATCTGGGTTGATTGCCTTATCCAATGCTCTGAAACTATTCTCGCACCGTTCCATATGCCTTCGTTGAGCATAAGTTGACCAAACTTAGCTAATTCGGTTGCAGTGATTTTAAGTCCTTTAACATTCCCAACTGAATCAAGGCTCCACTCATACTCACTGATATTCAGAGGTTTAAAAAGAGATTGCTCTATATATTTTGCAGTTCCCACTCCGGAAATCCTCTTTATCAAGTCGTGCAATAGAAATGTTGCCTTGTTATTATACAAAAATGTTGCTCCAGGCTTAGATATGATACTTGCGCTCAGTACCTGCTTAATGATGTCAGGATGATCCCATTCATCAGGATCCGTAGCATCATTTTGAATCCCGGAAGTGTGATTTAAAAGATGTTTAATCTTAACTAACTTCTTTTGACCTTGTTTCCATTCCGGGTAAAACTGATAAAGCGGAGTATCAATAGATAGGGGTGTGTCATCAGTTACCAGCTTTCCGATAGCAAGACTAACTATTGATTTAAAAACTGAGTGGCATTCTATTGGTTGATTTTCTTCAACCCAATAATATTCATTGTAGAGCTCTCCATTGAACCATATAACAAGTGCTTCGGAATGCGATCTCTCGCTTTCGACAACTAATTTATTCAGATTTTGGCGATTGATCTTTTGGGCAAAACATGCAATGGGAATCAAAGCTATGATTAAAAAAAGGGATCTCATAGGAATTGGTTTAGACTAACTACTTTTCTTGTCCTCCATCCATATCGGTGTCGTTTCAGATTTATGGCTTCTCCCGATGATGTCACTGTAAAGTTCAGGCCTGCGGGCATTTCTATATCTCCATCCTCCTGAAAGCTCAATTTTATCTTTGGATATTTTTGCCATGGTAATATCGTCTTCAAAAGACCTTATTTCAGTAAGCACTTCCCCAAAAGGGTCAATTATCATTGAATTCCCATTCTTCAGGTGTTCTCCGTCATAACCTATAGGGTTACTAAAAGCATAATACACTCCGTTGTCATAGGCTCTTGCTGGTAGCCATCTCATTAGCCAGTCTCTGCCTTTTGGTCCATCAAATTCCAGTCGTAATGATTCGGGATCAGCTACTCGGTTTTGCCAATATTTGTCATCCACATAACCACGTCCTGGCATTGCTGATGGAGTGCACCCGGTAACATGAGGTGCAAAGATCAACTCCGCTCCTAAGAGGGAAGTGGCTCGTACATTTTCAATTACATTGTTGTCATAGCAAATTAGGATCCCACATTTCCATCCTAATAAATCGAAAACACAATATTCATTTCCAGATGACATATGTTTGCTTATAAATGGATGAAGTTTTCGATACTTGGCCATGACTCCATCCTCAGTCACACATACATAAGTAT
>JBPCUG010000186.1:0-9101 GCA_051011275.1 Cyclobacteriaceae bacterium
GTTCTAAAGTGATAACGATTATTCATATTTTTAAGTCACCGTTAGTGCTTGATCAAGGCGCATTTTAATTTCCTTTGTAGAGATTCCCAATAGACTCGCCTGTCGACTCACTTCGGGTAGAATTTTGTTGAAGAATGTGGTCTTTTTTCTTTCTTTGATGATCTTCGGAGCTTGGGTGGTAACAAAATAACCGATGCCTCTTTTATTATCCACGATCTTTAGCGATTGAAGTTCGTTGTAGGTGCGAACAATGGTATTAGGGTTGACGCCCATCTCTGCAGCAAGCTCGCGTACCGATGGGATCTTCTCACCAGGCGGATAGGTGCCGTTTAAGACCTGTTCCGAGATATTGTCTGCGATTTGAAGAAAGATGCTTTTGTTACTATTGAATTCCATGGTTAAACCTCTTTTCTCTTTAGTTTATAATAGGCCAATACCACCAAGGCAATATTTACCATCATGACATAGGAGGTCATGAGCATTAAACCTGATTCCGGATTTTCGAAATACTTTCCGATAGGTGTTCTGGCAAGACCCAGGTTGTTATTATGAAGGAGGAAGAAGATTATTAGGTGAACTGCTAATATGCCGACAGCCCAAGCGACTGTTTTGATAATTGGTTGCTTCGTAAATGCAGTTGCACCGAAAAAAGGAACGGTCAAAAACAATAGAGCTTCAGAAGAAGTAAAAATAATCATCCATCTAGTTTGTGCTTCGGTGCGCAAATGAAATGGATCAAAAAAACCGAATGATTGAAAGGTGAAATCCGAATTTAACCATTGGATCAAATATCCCTCCAGATTAAAAATAACCCAATACAAAAGAGGCATTATTACAGCAAATAAAATGATTCGAGTAACCAATTCGAACAGAAACTTCTCTAGAGTGGTAGCTGGTTGTATTAGATAGTTATAAGATCTTTCCTTCGAACGCAGTCCTGCAAACGATGATCCGGCGTAAGCTATTGCCCCAACCATAAATAAGGTGGCAAAAACATAAAAGAAATGACCGGCATTCCAATTGGCAAATTCAGTGATAATTTGAATGGAAAAGAGCAATACAAAAAGGCCCGCAACAAATCCAAATAGTGAAGTAAAAATTAATTTGCTATTGTATATAAAGTATTGCTTAGCAAGCAAAGTAATGCGAGTGATACTAAATGAGTTAATTGTTTTCATGGGTCTCAAAAATTTGTTTTCCACTGGTGACTGCATTAAATAAAAGCTCAATGTCCACCAAACTGTCTCCGTCTGATTGGGTAGTAATAGCTTTGTAACCTCCTAAAATTGGCTCACTGTAAAGAATTTCCTCTTCTTGAAAGCTAGGGCCACTGGTAAATTGTAGTTGAGCCGAGATCTCCTGCATTTGTTTTTGTACCAGTACCTTCCCGTGGTCTAGAATGACAAGATGGTCAATCAAAGTTTCTACATCCCTTACCTGATGGGTAGCGATTATAATTAGCTGATCCTCATTCAAAGCTCCGGCGACCACTTTTCTGAAAACCGCTTTACTAGGTATGTCTAAACCATTAGTAGGTTCGTCCATAAGCAACAGTCGACATTTGGTTGCCAGAGCAAAACTGATAAGGAACTTTTTCTTTTGGCCGTAAGACAGTTTGCTCAAATGATCCCCAAGTGACAGATCAAACGAAGGCAATAAGCTACCAATTAACTGGTGGTCAAACCTAGGGTAAAAACCGCTATGAGCTTTAATGAAATCTTTAATACCGATCGGGGGCAGGTAAAATTCCTCGGGGACGAAGAATACTTGCTCCAAAAACGAGGGGTCTCTTCTTCGTGGGAGATGCTGAAGCACTTTCAAAGTACCGGCGTTAGGAAAACGAAGCCCTAGTATCAACTTCAGCAAAGTCGTTTTACCTACTCCATTTTTACCAAGCAATCCCAATATGCTGCCTTCGTTAAGCTCGAGAGACAATTGATTAAAAAGTAGTGGCTGCTTTTTATAGGCAAACTCTAAATCCTTAATTTTTATCATATTAGTAACTGTTTTACTGTACTATTTAAGTAGTACGGTTGAGAAAAACAAATGTTTCACTAAGAATCTTTAAAAATCTATATCAATACCTGGTGGGGGAGGCTGTTCTAAGCACTATTTTCAGACCCTTCCGCAAAAACCTTGAATTGGTCCAGCCATTTTTGGGTTTGCTTTCTAAAGACACCAGGCATCAGAAATGCCATCAGTTTTGGCATAAAGCCATGGAAGGCGGTATATTCGATTTCGGCATCCCACCTGGTTTTTTCCGACCCCAATGAGGTGAAACTGTTTCTCATAGTGTTTTCCATCTGTTTGGCAACGTATCTGCCACTAAATTCTTCCGGCAAGTTTTTAGCAATGATGGTTTCGATCAGTTCGAGTTCCCGATTGCCGGTTCGATATACCATTTTTGATTTAGCCCCCGGAGTGCCCGGCGTGCCGCTGAGATGGTCAAAACTAACCAGGCCGTCTTGCCATTCCTTTAGGTTTTCTTCATTATCAAATAACTCGACCACCTTTTCAACTGGCAGATCAATGTCAACGGAGCAATTGAACTTCATGATTGATAAGATTTAATTCAAATTTAAATAACCAATTACTGCCTCATCACCTTTTAAGGCTTCACTTGGTATTGGGTTGGATGCCGTAAAAACTTTCAATTCTTGTCGGTCTAGGACAGTAACAAAATCCTCCTGGATCCCGCCATCAAAAGGTACATTACTCATATTCAATTTCAAGTGATATGCAAGGAATATATAAGCTGCAGCTCGCTTGGAGTAACCATAGTCATGTTTCTCCATTGGCAGATGAACATTCTCCACTTTGTGCTGCGCATTATACAAAGCATAAACTTTTTGAATATAGGGATATTC
Organism: Cyclobacteriaceae bacterium; assembly: GCA_051011275.1. Taxonomy (GTDB): domain Bacteria; phylum Bacteroidota; class Bacteroidia; order Cytophagales; family Cyclobacteriaceae; genus JBPCUG01. The sequence continues at coordinate 2,868 of JBPCUG010000186.1, forward strand.
GATCCGAGGCGTATTTCTGGTCCAGTCTGCGCCATTGGAGATCAATAATAATGGACGGGGAGCACATAAAGCGGCGACCTCCACATTGTTGGTCTGGTGGTCAGTACTTCTATGAACTGGCATACCGCTTTCACAAACGCAGCCACCAAAGAAATGAGCTGAGACTTGCACTGCTGGAACCGAAACTTTGATCCTGTCATCAATGGCCGTAAGCATAAAAGTTTGGGTGCCGCCGCCAGAGCCGCCAGTCATTCCGATTCTGTTTGGATCTACATCTGGTCGGGATAATAGATATTCCAGGACTCTTTTGCTATTGTAGGTTTGCAGTACTAACGCAATTGGGATGTCATGGGTCACCTGCTTCGACTCTGCATAACCTACCATATCATAAGCAAACACAATAGCACCCATCCGTGCCAGAACGGCACAGCGAGTTTGCACATCCTCTTTCAACCGCTTATCCTGCATATGACCGTGTGGAGATAAAATGGCTGCGGCCTTGTCCGGCGCTTCCACCGGTCGATATAAGTTGCCTGTGATATAAAAACCGGGAAAACTTTCAATGGCGATGTTTTCGACCAGGTACCCATCCATAGTGCGGGTATTTCTTATGATCGGGTTGAAATTGCCATCAATTTTCGGCATTTGATTCAACTTCATACCTTCGATCAGCCCTTGCTTGACCCGTTTGGCCCGCATTTCCCATGAAGTCTGGTCATGCCAGGATTGGGCAAAGGCTTGCATTTTCAGGTTGGCTTCATCCTCGGTCCAATGATGGCCTTGACAAAGCAAGTCATTTTGTGCGTTACATAGCATGCTACCAGAGAAAAAGAATAGCAATGCAAGAGATTGGAATGCTTTCATAGGTTTTTTGTAAAGAGACCAGTATTTACCTCCACCGGAAATTAAGTTAATACCAAAATAATAAAAAAATCGTCATTCCGGCCTTAAGATCTAAATCAGGAGGAGTATTCGTTTCTATGATGAACTAAGGACTGATCATTTACTAAGCTTCGAGCCGGAATCCCCGGATAGGGAAGTAGAGGCCATTCAAGGGATTCATGATCTTCGCTCCGCTTCGTCTTGGAATGACGACTAAAATATTAATGATGGATTGATAGGTTAATGTAATAATGGCTCAGGAACTCCGATTCTATACCTTTGAACTTTGAGTCCTAAGTACTACGGGTTTTGTGAACCTGCGCCAGCTTTTTGAATATGTTTTTATTCTTAACTTAGGGTTCGATTTCCGGTGTGATCCTCAGGACTTTATCGGGGTTATTCAAGAGAACGTATATTGCACCATCAGGCCCGGATTTGATATCACGAACACGACCAACACCTTTCATAAGTAGTTCAAGATCGGCAACTTCATCACCTTGAATTGTCAGCCGATAAAGCTCTTCGTAGGCTAGCGAACCTATCATTAAACTGTTGCCCCATTTTTCGAATAGGGGGCCAGTGATGAACTCAGCTGGGCAAATACCAATGGATGGTGTCCACTGGAAAATGGGTTGCTCCATTCCTTCCTGGTGCGTTTTTTCCGAAACTATGTCTCCACTATAATCTACCCCGTAAGTGATTACCGGCCATCCGTAATTAGCACCTTTTTTTAATCTGTTCAACTCATCGCCACCCATGGGGCCATGATCTGTTGACCATAACTCTCCAGTCTCCGGATGCTGAGCCAAGCCTTGCGTATTTCTGTTACCGATGGTATAGATAGCAGGTAATGCATTTGCTTCACGTACAAAAGGGTTGTCACTAGGGATTGTGCCGTCAGGATGAATACGGAAGACCTTGCCAGTTGCCCGACTTAGATCCTGTGAGTCCATAGCTTTTGCCATATCTCCGATAGTGAAATAGAGGAAACCCTCGCGGTCAAATAGTAGTCGTCCTCCCCAGCGATTACCGCGAACCACCATTAGAGAATCGGCCACTTCAAAAATGGCTTCTTGGTCGGTCCACTGGTGGTCTTCAATTCTACCTCTTACGATTTTAGTCAACGCTAATGCATCCCTTGATCTTATATCTCCATTGGTATGACTAAAAGCAAGATACACCCAACCGTTTTCTTTATAGTCGGGATCCAGCGCGATGTCCATGTAACCTCCTGTGCTACTTTGGGTATGGGTAGGAGGTAAACCTCGTATCGTTACTGGATCTAGTTGATCATTGATCAACCATTTGATGCTTCCATTTCTTTCAGTGATCAAAGCGCGATTTGGATCTGCAAACTCGATGCCCCAGGGGGTGCTTAAGCCTTCGGTCGCCAACTGTTCCACCTTTAATCGGTAGTCTTTGGTCGTAATATTTTCCGGGATGGGTCTGGGAGTTTCAATTGGAGTGGTTTGCGCTGTAATAATGAAATCTACCAAAGAGGTTATCTCTTCATCTTTTAATATTTTGCCCCAAGCTGCCATTTCGGTCCCTGGGATACCAAATCTAATATTTCTATGTAGCGCTCCTTTGCCCCGGCCGTATCCCCAATCGGTCTTTATAAGTTTGCCTGCTGAGCCTCCTTCTAGTTGCGCGCCATGGCAACCAGCGCAATAAGTTTTGTAGATAGTCGAGACATCTTGGGCGATAAGATCATGGTCCGGAAAAGTAAACAGCATTCCAAGCAGTAAAGATACCTTAAAAAGATGCCTGGCGAAAAGATTCATGGAGTATGGATTTAGAATTAATTTAGCAAATACATTCGGCAAACAAAATGTAAAAAATGGGCAATGGCGTGATTTTATTCTGTTGCTAGTTGAGCCAGGCCGATTTGTTGAATAATAGACCTATACAAACAGGTAGGAAGGTACTATAGCTCCGGCCACTGCCCGTCTATGATTGGTTGTAGCTCGAGCTTAGAAGGATCAAGCACTACGTGTTTTACTTTTTTTCTTTTCCAGGTATAAGCAATATGGACCAAGCCATCATCTGATTGGATCACCGCCGGATAGGAAAACTCACCTGGCTCACTTTCGAGCACTGCACCTGCATGCCATTGCTTTCCATCATTACTAATGGCTACATTAAGAGGTGATCTCGGTCCTCCCCATTTCCCTTGCTTTGTAGTGGTGTGATTGTATATTAAGATGTGACGTCCATCACTTAAGGTAACCGCATCTGTCCCGGAATTGGGATTAGGCAATCCGGATGGTGCTAGCTTAGACCAGGAACCACCATTGTCAGGAGACCATGAACTCAGCAAAACACCTTCTTTGCTTCTACACAAGATCTGCAATTGATTATCGGGATGGAACAGAATACTTGGCTGAATAGCATTGTAGGTTTTACCATCGTTTATGGCAGGAGTACTACCCCAGGTTCTGCCGTTATCAGCCGTATTCTCAAAATGTACCCGCCAACCATCATCCTCAGTGCTAGAAGGGCATAGCAGGTTTCCATCGGAGAGCATAACTGGTTTGTTCTTGACCGGGCCAATCATTCCACCTGGCAGTTTGCTGGCTTTCGACCAGGTATTCCCATGGTCTGAAGATGTTTTCATTTCACCCCACCATTCACGTGGGTTAGGGCCAACTTTAAAAAAAAGGATAAGCTCACCACCTGGTACCTGATACAAAACCGGATTCCAACAAGGATGTCGGCTGCCATCAGCTTGTATGCCATTAGCAATAGCAACCGGAGTTGTCCATGCCTCTCCCTGTTTTCGGCTAAACCAAATTTCGACATCTTTGTTCTTTTCCTCAGTCCCTCCAAACCAGGCCGCTACCATACCCGCTGGTGTTTGCTCGATGGTGGAAGCATGACATTCCGGGAAGGGAGCCTCATCATATATAAACTCAGATTTCAAAATTGCATTAGATGTTTCTTGGCTCATTGAATATGAGGTTAACAATAAGGCACAACACCAAAAGCATACGGTTCTCTTAAAGTTCAAAAGGTTGTAAATCATAGTTTTCCTAATCCAATCATCCACTCATTCAATCATTGTCACGTCGCCAGGTACCCGCCGTCAACTATCAAGTCCGATCCCGTCATAAAGGACGAATCCTCACTGGCTAAGAACGCTACCGCCGCACCTATTTCTTCCGGCCTTCCCTGTCGATTTAATAAATGTAGCGCAGCTGCTCTTTTATCTTCTTCTTCCACATCCAAGTTAAGGAGCGTACAAGAGTTTTCGAATGCAGTGGTATAAATATAACCTGGGCAAATACTATTCACACGGATATTAAATGGTGCCAGATCTTGGGCCCAACATTTTACCATTCCTCGTACGGCAGCTTTACTGGTACTGTAGGTAGCAAAATTTTTCTGAGCGATAAAACCGCTGATAGAAGAAAAGTTGACGATACTACCGCCACCAGCCTCCTTCATAAGCGGTACTACGTATTTAGTTATCAAAGACATACCTATCACGTTTACATTCAAAATTTTCTGCCATTCCTCTACTGTGGCATCGACACCCTTGAAAATAAAAATGGCCGCGCTATTGATTAAGATCTGAGGTAGCCCAAGGTCTTTATTTACCAAGTCGATAGATTCTTTGATATTGTCTTCATTTGTAATGTCGGTTTTGTAATAAGCGATATCACCTATGGCGCCGCTTTTCTCCTGCACATCAAAAATTGCCACTTTGCAGCCTTCTTCCTGCAGCCGGATGGCTGAAGCTAGTCCCAGGTCGCCAATGCCTCCGGTAATAATTGCGACCTTATTTTTGAGCCCTCTCATAGTGAATAAAATTTAATTGCATTATAATAAAATACTTGTTGTTGCTCCTTTTCAGAAAAATCAGAAATGTATTTAGTAAGGGCCTCAACCCAACCAAGATAAGGAGAAGCTAACAAAACCACCGGCCAATCTCCACCAAAAGCGATGCGATCAACCCCAAAAGCTTCAAAGACATGATCCATATAAGGTACCAGGTCATGGTATTTCCACACCTGCTTGTCTGCTTCGACTACCAAACCAGAAATTTTGCAATGGACATGAGGTCTTTCGGCTATTTCACGAATTAGTTTACTCCAAGGCTCCATAAGCTGCTCTTGGATAAATGGTTTGCCTATATGGTCGAGCATAAACCGCACCTTAGGGCAAGCGTCAATAAGTTTTATTACGTTCCTTAACTGAGCATCACCTTTTACATTTATATCGAAGGTAAGATCATGTTCGCCACACAGTCGAACACCTTCTATAAATCCAGGTTGCAAGCAAAAATCATCATCAGGTTCAAACTCGATTATACGTCTGATCCCTTTCAGGATGGCAATTTCCTTTAATTGTTCTAAAGCGGCTTCAGATGCCGTTCCATCCTCCAAAGGTGCCCAAGCGATCATACCCTGAATTCGGGGATCTCTCAGGCTTTGTTCTACCACCCAGTCGGCTTCTTCTAAAAACTGTTTCGGGTCACATTCGCACTGGGCAAAAACCATTTTTTCAATATTCAATCCCTGAGTGGCCTTTGAATAATCCTCCGGCAAATAGGATCGATTGAGCAAAGGAAGATCGGCTAACCAAGGATAGTAAAGGCGCTCAACATCCCAAATGTGGAGGTGGGTATCGATGATAGGTCCTTGGTAAAGTGACATTTAGCGATTAGGGTTTTGATTCAGCGTGTAGTTTTAATGGAATAATGTGTTCTTTACCTCCAGCATTCCAACATTCCATCATTCCTTTCCACCATTCCAGTATATCTTCAAGTTCTGGGTGTTTCGTCCAGCAGCGACAACATCCAATTTGCCATCACTATTAAGATCCGCTACTTTTAGGTCCTCACAGGCCATGCCATTTTTGTCAATCCAAAAGGACTGCCAGGAGCTCCAATCCTGATCGTTAGACACAAACATTTTGATCCCCAATTGTTGCAGATCATTTTCATTTCGCCAGCCTACAATTATTTGGTCCTGACCTTGAGACAAAAGATCAGCAAATGCCAATGCGTGCCCTTGCTTAAGCGAATCAGTAAGTATCTTTCGTTCTCCCTTGCTATTGTATAAGACTAGCTGATTGCCATGCAAAGGTTGTACGCCGGCGACCCAATCCCCACTCTTCCTTATTTCCCCAAAACCATGGTCTTTAATCATCCAATCGGAGGTTTCAACTTTTTGCCAATCACCATTTTGATAAGAAACTATTTTAGCCCCTTCTTTACCACCAATTAGAAGTGCTTCTGCACCATCTTCCATGATCAACTCAAAATTATGCGTCAGATGCATGCTTTGGTCGATCGTTTGATAAGTCCATTCGCCACTGGGATTATCTGGTATTCGGTAAGCTATCACC
>JBPCUG010000187.1:0-3543 GCA_051011275.1 Cyclobacteriaceae bacterium
GCATGCTTCACTAGACCTGCAGTATTGCGTGCGCCTAATTTTGATAGCATGTTTTTTCTGTGCGTCTCCACTGTGTGTTGACTAATAAACAATTTGTTTGCAATTTCTTGGGTGGTGTGCTCCTGAGCGATCAAAGCCAAAACCTCTTTTTCACGCCGGCTTAAGGTGACTTGCGTGTCTTTCTTTTTGGCGAATATGCTATCCATATATTTGGCTTTAACATCTTCAGAGAAGAAATTTTCGCCGCTAGCAATTGAGTAGATAGCGGTAAGCAGTTCTTCTTTAGAGGCATTTTTAAGTAAGTAGCCATTTACATCCTGCTTGATTAATTTGGAGATCATGCTTGTTTGACTGTGGGTAGTCAAAACCAAGGTACGGACTTGAGGATACTTTCTTTTAATATATTGGTGCAAGGCAATACCGTTCATTTCCGGCATACTGATATCCGTGATCACTAGATCTACCTTGCTCATCGAAAGCAAATCTAATGCCTCTTTGGCTTGCTTGCAGGTCCCTACTATTTCAAGGTCCTGAGTATCGCCCAGCAGTGAAGCCAAACCTTCTAAGAACATTTGATGATCATCGACAAGTAGGAGGCGTATAGTTTGAGAGGAAGCGATATCGTTTGTGGTTTCTCTCCAATTTAGCTTTTTTTAACAAATTATTCTGCGGTTTCTTAGTTGAAATAATTCATTGTAAGTTTACTTAATTATGGCCAGTCTAAGTTTTTACAAATATCAAGGAACAGGTAATGATTTCATCATGTTTGACGATCGTAAGCGCCAGTTTCCAACCGAAGATATTGAATTGATCGGCCGGCTATGCCATCGAAGATTTGGTATTGGTGCTGATGGTGTTATCCTTATCAGAGATCATTCTAAGGCAGATTTTGAGATGATCTATTTTAATCCCGATGCAAGCAAGAGTCTTTGTGGGAACGGCAGCCGTTGTGCGATGCATTTTGCCAGATACCTGGGTATGATTGATACGGAGGCGAAGTTCATGGCTATTGATGGCATGCATGAATCTACTATATCAAGAGGTCAGATCCATTTAAAAATGAAAGATGTCAAGGAGATAAAACGGGTGGAGAAAGACTTTTTTATAGATACCGGCTCTCCCCACTATATAAAGTTGGTTGAAGATGTTGGCCAGATAGCCGTGGTGAGAGAGGGGCGTACCATACGTAATGATCCGCAGTTTGGGGATGCGGGAACCAATGTAAATTTCGTGGAACAGCTCAATGACCATGAAGTGAAAATACGAACCTATGAGAGAGGAGTAGAGGACGAAACACTTTCATGCGGAACCGGTGTTACTGCAGTAGCGCTGGCTATGGGAGCCCAGGGGATGAAAAGTCCTGTGTCCCTAGTTACACGTGGAGGAATCTTGCAGGTCACTTTCACCCAGACAAGGCCCGAGTTTTTTGAAGATATTTTCCTTATCGGCCCGGCAGAACAGGTATACAAAGGGGAGATCGAAATCTAGTCCATTTATCCGATCCGCCAATCTGGCAGATACCCTATCCTAGTACGGTTTTTGATTGGTTGTGTTTATTTATTGGTAAAATCCGGTTAATTTTAAGCATTAAATTTTCAGCACATTATGTTAAATGTTATTACTAAGGGGATTGCCAAGGTATTTGGCTCGAAATCAGAGAAGGATATCAAGGGCGTCTTGCCTTATATAACTGCGACCAATCAGGAGTATAAAAAGCTACAAGGGATCAGTGATGAAGAGCTCAGACATAAAACTCAAGAGATAAAGGAGATCATAAAGGCTGAGTTAAAAACTATTGATGATGAGATTGCTGGATTGCACCAGAAGATCGCCGATGAGCCGGATCTGGATATCCATCAAAAGGAAGCAGTATTTAACCAAATAGACCAGCTGGAGGAAGATCGTAATGAGGCGCTGGAAAAAGTATTGTTGGATATACTGCCTCAAAGTTTTGCTATAGTAAAAGAGACGGCGAGACGCTTTAAGGAGAACGGCAAGCTTGAGGTGAAGGCTACAATCTTTGATAAACAACTGGCTGCAGACCGGGACAATATAGAGATAAAAGGAGATCATGTGATCTGGCACAGTAAATGGATGGCCGGTGGGAATGAGATCACCTGGGACATGCTGCACTATGATGTGCAGTTGATTGGTGGAGTGGTCCTGCATCAAGGTAAGATTGCTGAGATGGCTACTGGCGAGGGAAAAACGTTAGTGGCAACCTTGCCAGCTTTTCTAAATGCGCTGGCCGACCGGGGTGTACATATAGTGACCGTCAATAATTACCTAGCTACCAGGGACTCAGAGTGGATGGCGCCTATTATGCAATTTCATGGAATGTCTGTGGACTGTATTGATAAACATCAGCCTAATTCCGAAGATCGAAGGAAAGCTTATGCCGCGGATATAACCTATGGCACAAACAACGAATTTGGCTTTGATTACTTACGGGATAATATGGCCCGTGATCCTAAAGAGCTGGTACAGCGGAAGCACCACTACACTATGGTAGATGAGGTGGATTCGGTATTGGTTGATGACGCCAGAACCCCATTGATCATTTCCGGCCCTATCCCTAAAGGCGACGAGCATGAGTTTTACGATTTAAAACCCAGGATCTCAAAGCTTGTAGAAGCCCAAAAAAAGCTGGCCACCCAATATTTGATCGACGCCAAAAAGCTGATCAAAGAAGGAGATAATAAAGAAGGAGGCCTAGCGCTCTTCCGGGTTTTCCGTGGACTCCCTAAGCACAAACCCCTAATTAAATTCCTAAGTGAAACAGGAATAAGGCAGATCTTGCAAAAGACGGAAAACTTTTACCTACAGGACAATCAAAAAATGATGCCTGAGGCGGATGAGCCTTTGTACTTCACCATAGATGAAAAGAATAATAATATTGAACTCACAGAAAAAGGTCTTGACCTGATCACTGGAGAAGGAGAGGATCCCAAATTTTTCATCATGCCCGATGTAGGTGAAGAAATGGTAAAGTTGGAAAACGATACTTCACTTTCGGACGAGGACAAGTTGTCCAAAAAAGAGGCGTTTATTCAAGACTATTCTGTTAAGTCCCAGCGCATCCACAGCACCAATCAATTGCTAAAAGCCTATACTCTTTTTGAGAAAGACACCGAATATATTATCGTCGATGGCAAGGTGAAGATCGTAGATGAGCAAACCGGTAGGGTAATGGAAGGCCGCCGATATTCTGATGGCCTACACCAAGCAATCGAAGCAAAGGAGAACGTAAAGGTAGAAGATGCTACCCAAACCTATGCCACGGTTACCTTGCAGAACTACTTCAGGATGTACCACAAACTTGCCGGTATGACCGGGACGGCAGAAACGGAAGCAGGAGAGTTTTGGGAGATATATAAATTGGATGTGGTAGTGATACCAACCAATGTACCGATAACAAGAAAAGACGAGGAGGATAAAGTTTATAAGACGGTACGGGAGAAGTTCAACGCTGTGGCCGATGAGGTCAACCAGTTGATCAACGCTGGGCGGCCTGTACTAGTGGGAACCACGTCGGTTGAGATC
>JBPCUG010000188.1:0-3808 GCA_051011275.1 Cyclobacteriaceae bacterium
AGTTGCCAATTTATCCAGTTGCTCCGCTGCATCAATACGAATATTTGATTTATCTAAGTCATAATAAATATTGCTAATCCTAATAACTTCACCCACAGACACTCCCTTTTTAGCTAATGCTTGCTGCAATTCCTCCTCTGTTCCTGGGTAGAGTTTGAAGATACCACCGGCAATATAGAACTTCTGCTTTTTCCCACTAATATTTTCCAGCAGCAAAATTTCAACAGAATTGATGCTATCAGGAATGTCCACTGCCGGATACTCGGGAACCTTTTCCAGAGGTATTTCAACCGTAAGCAGATCAAGATCAGGATTGAGGTTATTGGTCGATAAGCTTACAACATTGGTTTCGTAGTTTTCTTTGCTTCCAGTAAATTCATACTCTCTTCCAGGAATAGCATCAAATAAATACTTGTTACCGTTCTTTTCCATATAGATGGATTCCTGCATGTTCCTTTCAAGAGCCGTAACTGATCCATCGGATATTGGTTCACCCGTTTCTTTGTCAACCAGGATGGCTTCAACCGTCACCCGATTGATCAATAGATAATAAATATCATCATCGCCGGTTCCTCCTTCTCTATTAGAGGATAAGTAACCTGATTTGCGGCGATCGTCTAGAATTAATCCGAAGTCGTCGCCATTGGTATTTACGGGATATCCCAAATTTTTAGTAGCTGCAATCTCTCCATCATTGTACATAGCTTGAAATATATCCAAACCTCCTAAGCCCCCCTTCCCATTCGAAGCGTAGAATAATTTACCATCACTGCTAACAAAGGGAAACATTTCATTACCCTCACTGTTGATAACCTTCCCCATGTTTATCGGTGAGCCCCACTTGCCGTCAGAAACGGAAGTTTTATAAATATCAGTACCACCTAATCCTCCAGGCATATCGGACGCAAAGTAAAGAGTAGATCCATCTTTAGTGATCGCTGGATGGCCAACTGAATATTCATCACTGTTGAATGGAAGCTCATTAAGGTTTGCCCAACCTCCTCCTTGTTGCTCTCCCTGATAAAGCTTGAGTTTAATGATACCTTCCTGACTTTTGCCAATCTTTTTTGAGATATAATTATTTCTGGTAAAAATCATCTTATTCCCTTGCTCGTAAAAGACAAGAGGGCCTTCATGAAATTTCGTATTGACCCCTTTATAAAACTTTGTAGGAAACTGTAGGTTCCCGTCCTCACTTATTTGACTATAGTACAGGTCCAGAAAGGCTCTTTCATTCCAACTAAACGTTTGATGAGCCAGTGGGCTTTTGCCACGATCGGAAACAAATACGACTCCATCTTGAAAGTAGCTGGGGCTGAAGTCAGCTACTGGTGAGTTTACACCAATTTCTGCAACGTCATACATAGCTGAATCGAGAAAAAAGTTATTTAAATTTTGGAGTGCTTTCAGCTCATTGCTGGCACGAGAATCTCCCGAAACTGACTCACTATATTTCTGATACCATATCTTGGCTTCGTCGTATTTCCCGATACTTGCTAGTGACTGTGCATAGTACAAACGATGCACAGGATTAATCACCTTTTCCTGTTCGATCACTTGGGCATACCAGAAAGCCGACTGATCCGGTTGGTTCATTTTTCTGTAGCACTCTGCTACTTGAAGCTTGATCTCAGCATTGTCGGGGTCGTCGCTTAGTTCTTGCTCATATAGACTGGCTGCACTTTTGTAAGCGAAATATTGAAAATGAAGATCAGCTCTTCGCAAACGATTACCCAGATTGAAACCAACATTGGTAGAATTGGTTTTGTCTCCCAGGATTTGAGCAGTTAGGTCGGTGCAGGCTAAGGAAAGCACACAAACTATAGCCATGAACTGTTTTAGTCGTAACATTCTGTTATTGTTAGATCGCATTTAAAAATATCTTGGAGTTACTACCTTTTTCTTAGAATATCTCAATCGATAATTGATCATTAACTCATGGGACCCGGAATTGACCCGACGCAGATCTGTGGTGTTGGCAAAATCATACGAATACCCTAATAGTAACTGATCGGTAAGTTGCAATTCCAGTAAAGCATCAAAGTCGGCCATTGACCTCCATGACAGCCCAAGCCAAAGCACTTCGCTGAAGAGGAAGTTGGCATTTAAATCCATTTCAATCGGTGCTCCGCCTACCACTTTAAACAGTATGTTAGGTTTGAACTTTACACTTCCGCTTAAATCAAATACATAACCGGAAGTCAAGAAATAGTGTCTTTCTTGTCGAGCATCAGAATCAAAATTCACAATATCCTCACTCAGGCCATTATTGATCATTTGGGGAACAGAAAAACCTAAATAAAATCGGTCGGTATAATAATACATTCCTGCACCAAAATTAGGAATAACCTTGCTTACATCCTGGCTGAAAGCAGGATCATCATCCTGAGGAGGAAACAGATTTAAATTTTGGAAATCGGCTTTGTAGCTAGTAAAGCCCAGCTGCAATCCCATAGAAAGTGTTCCTTTCTCCGTAGGAATACGGTAGGCGTATGTAGCATTCACGCCGGTTTGGTTGAATACTGTGATTTTGTCACGGATTACATTCAGCCCCAGTGCGATCTTTTTATTTTTGATCGGGGAGTGGATGGAAAATGTTTGTGTAGCCGGAGCACCGTCTAATCCCGTCCATTGATCTCGAGCAAGGAAGGTCATACTTACCGCCTCATGGCTACCGGCATAGGCTGGATTTAGCGCCAAACCATTGAACATGTACTGCGTAAACATTACCTCCTGCTGGGCATAAGCAAAATTGCAGGTTAAAAGGAAGCTTGAGCCCATAAGTATGCGAACCCATTTTTTGTAATTCATACTATTCTCTTTTATAGGAAGCTAGCCTTCCTGGATTTTGAATACTATTTGTTTATCTGTGAATAATCACATATCCACTTAACCTATCACTGCCATCTCCTAAGTCAATAACATAGAAGTAGGAACCATCAGGTACCACTTTTTCACCGATAATAATGCCTTCGGTTGACTCTCCGCCCCATGCTCTCTGGTTGTCATATCCTTGTGTTTCCCATACTAGGTTACCCCAACGATTAAATACCTTAACTGTATTGTTGGGGAACCGTTCAATACCTTCGATAATCCAAACATCGTTTCTATTATCACCATTAGGTGAGAAGGCGTTGTAGATCACCAATCCATCGCAGACATCACGATCGTCCAGATAATTAGGGATGCCATCAACATCGCAATCCTCAGGACCTTCATCCAAAGTAGGGTCTCCATCATTGTCGTCATCAGTGTCTCTCCAGTCCCTATCGTCGGTCCCATCGGTATTTTGCAAAGCTGCACAGCCACCGTTATCAGGTTGCCCAAGATCCGTAGAGGCACAACTTATAAAGTCCGGGTCGTACGCATCGTCTAAGCCGTCTTCATCGTTATCAGCACCGCTGGCTGTTACGTCTGGTTCACCATTTGAATCATCATCATGTCCCTCAATATTATCCAAAATGCTGTCGCCATCGGTATCTTCATCAAGATAGTCTGGGGTGGAGTCGCTATCGGTATCCTCTAAGGAAATAGGTGTACCTCCTTCAGTAGGATCATAAGCATCATCATATCCATCATCATCTGCATCAGATCCGGATGGCGGTCGATAGCCGTCGGTAGATTGACTTTCTATGTTATCAATGATACCGTCATCTTCGGCATCGATATCCAGGTAATCAGGATACGGATCATCATCGGAATTAGGTACCGGTAGTGGGGTGCCGCCCTCAGTAGGATCTACGCCATCTGCCAAGCCGTCGCCATCTACATCTATAAATCCATCAATTCTTCCATCTCCGTCAGCGTC
>JBPCUG010000189.1:0-4659 GCA_051011275.1 Cyclobacteriaceae bacterium
GTATATGCTTGACCAAGCAGAATATAAAAAAGGAACATTGTACAAATTAAAAATTTTAAGAGCAGGAAAGATTTTGGAGTTAGAAGGCCAAATGGATCGATGATTTCGATGCTTGTGAAATTACAACTATGAATTTTACTAAGCAGTAGCTTTATTCTCATATTTACATTAACATTTTATTATATGATAATATGTTAATATATTTGTATATAAATAATTAAGTCATCGGATGAATCCAAAGCATATCGATAATCCACTTGCTTCAGGAAAGCAAAAAAATAGTCGCCGCAGTTTTGTTAAGTCTGGTATTTTGGCCACCCTCAGTATGGCCATCGGTAGCAAAATAGTTTTTGCTGAACACCTGCCAGCGGGCATGATCCCGTTAGCCTTACAAGATTCTAACGACCCCTATCAACTGTTTTCGAAACATAGGGAGATGGTATTACTCAATGACCGTCCCTGGAATATGGAGGCTCAAGCTCATTTGTTGGATGATGCTATCACTCCGGAAGAACGTTTCTTTATAAGAAACAATGGTAAAGTGCCTGAGGACATCGATGTTGACAATTGGATGCTAACCATCGATGGAGAGTCTGTGACTGCTCCCAAAGCTTATTCCCTAGAGGAACTCAAAAGCAAATTTGAAATACACACCTACCAATTGACTTTGGAATGTGGTGGCAATGGCCGAAGTGAATTCAACCCTCCAGCCAAAGGCAATCAATGGACCATCGGTGCGGTAGGATGTGCCAATTGGACTGGCGTAAGGCTGCGAGATGTCCTGAAGGATGTCGGCCTTAAGAGCAATGCCCAGTATGTCGGCTATTATGCGGCTGATACACACCTGAGCGGCGATGCAAGTAAAACAGTTATTTCACGAGGTATCCCATTGGCCAAAGCCAATCAAGATGAAACCTTGTTGGCCTTTCAGATGAATGGGAAAGATATTCCTTTAGTACATGGTTATCCCTTGAGGCTGGTGGCTGGAGGTTGGCCTGCATCTGCTTCCGGCAAATGGATAAATAGATTAGCGATCAGAGATAAAGTGCATGACGGACCTAAGATGGGCGGACAATCCTATAGAGTGCCATGTAAGCCGGTACCACCAGGCTCCAAAGTAGAAGACAAAGATATGTGTATCATTGAATCGATGCCGGTAAAATCTTTGATCACCCATCCAAAGTCTGGTGCCATGATCAAAGAAGGTAGGACTTTGGAAGTTGGTGGGCATGCTTGGGCTGGTGAGTTGGAGGTAAAGGAGTTGCACTATTCGATCGACTTTGGCGCTACCTGGCGAAGAGCAAGTTTGGAGAAGCCGGCAAATCGACTTGCCTGGCAGCATTGGAAAGCTCAGGTAAGTTTTCCGGAAAAGGGTTACTATGAAGTGTGGGCCAGGGCGGTTGATGCAAACGGTACTCGACAACCCATGTTAGTCCCTGGATGGAATCCAAAGGGTTATTTAAATAATGCTTGTCATAGAATCGCGATAAAAGTAACCTAACCGTGAAGGACGAAAATTTAATAGAAAAGCTCCAAGGTCTAACCAGGATCGTAATCGGATTATTTGTAGTGGTTCTGCTGATGGGACTTAGTGCCATATATCTGGACCGGTGGTATGATCCCAAACATTTTCAGTTTGCGGCTGAATCGACCGAAAAAGCGCCACAAATGGCTGCTAACCTGGAGGATCAGGGTGCTATCGTGGATGGAGTACATATTGCTTCTGGTTTAAAAGCCGGAGAAGGGCTTGATCTGGTGATCGGCAATTGCACCAATTGCCACTCAGCTAAAATGATCACTCAAAATCGTGCTAATAAGGAAGGTTGGGAGAGCATGATCAAGTGGATGCAAGAGACTCAAAATCTTTGGGACTTAGGCGCAAATCAGGACGCTATAGTCACCTATCTATCTACCTATTATGCTCCAGAGCAAAAAGGTAGACGACAGCCTTTGGAAAATATTGAGTGGTATGAGATCAAATAAGTCTTTCATATTACTAGCCATGCCTTTCTTTGGCCTTAGTTTATTCGGTTGTAAGACGGACCAGAAGCAGGCAGTGCCGGTTGAGAAAAGGGCAGCTGAGTATGCGAGCACCGAATATTTAATAGAGGTTGAGCAACTGGTGGATGAGATAAAAGTCAATCCTGAATTGGTAATTATCGATGTACGGAAATCGGAGACGTATTTCAAAGAAGGGCATATTCCCGGAGCCGCAAACCTTTGGCGCTCAGATATCGAGTCTAATGACTACGATTATCGAGGTATGATGGCTTCCCGTGATCACTTAGAAACATTGTTAGGCAGCATTGGGTGTAGCAATACTAGTAAAATTGTTATGTATGATGGTCAATGCAATGTAGACGCGGCTCGTCTTTGGTGGATTCTAGGGCACTATGGACATAATGAAATGGCCTTGCTCAATGGTGGTTTATCCGCGTGGAAAATGGCCCACTATGAAATGAGCAATGATACTGTTTATTCTGAAAAAGCCTCGTACAGTTTTAGTCAAGACTACCAGGGTGATTGGCTAGCGGAAATGAGTGAAGTAAAAGAAGCCTTGAACGATCAAAGCTCAGTATTGATTGATGCCAGAACCTGGGAAGAATATAGCGGTAAGCGACAAAAGAGAAACGCTTACAATAGCGGCCACATACCTGGTAGCGTATGGATAGATTGGGTAAACACGGTGAACTTTAATGGTGATCATAAGTTTAAGTCGTACAATGACTTAATGAAGATATATGCCGCAGAAGGTTTAAGTAAGGATCAAAAAGTAATTACTTATTGCCACTCCGGGGTAAGATCAGCCCATACTGCTTTTGTCCTTACGCAACTTTTAGGCTTTGAGCAGGTTAAAAATTATGATGGATCTTGGACCGAATGGAGTTACCATCCAGAATTGCCGGTCGAAAAAGATTCTATTACCTCAATTGTAATGTAAAAAAACGATGAAAGAGTATTGGGATATTATAGTTAATGCCTACGGTGGATACGCCAGTTATCTTTGGCAGGAGATCACGCATCCAACCTGGCACAGCTATTTCTACTGGCTGATTGGTGTTTCCGCTTTCTTTTTCCTTCTAGAGGTGACCAAGCCTTGGAGGAAAGAGCAGGCCAAATTTCGCAAAGATTTTTGGCTAGACTTCTTTTATATGTTCTTTAACTTTTTTCTGTTTTCACTGATCATCTATAATGCGGCTTCAGATGTTGTGGTCAATTTATTTAATGATCTTTTGGCAGCTGTGGGAATTAACAATCTGGTAGCCCTTAACGTGATGTCCTGGCCTACTTGGGCGCACCTTTTAATTGGATTTTTAGTGCGTGACTTCGTGCAGTGGTGGGTACATCGATTGTTGCATCGGGTTCCCCGGCTTTGGGAATTCCATAAAGTGCACCACTCGGTCGAACAAATGGGTTTTGCGGCGCACTTGAGATACCATTGGATGGAAAATGTGGTTTACCGAAGTATAGAATATATTCCACTAGCGCTGATTGGAATTGGGCTGCGTGATTTCTTTATCATTCACATATTTACCTTGGCAGTCGGGCATTTTAACCACTCCAATATTAAAGTACCCCTAGGCCCATTGAAATATATATTCAACAACCCCCAAATGCATATTTGGCATCACGCTCATGATTTTCCAAAGGAGCACAAATATGGAGTGAACTTTGGCCTGACCTTAAGTATCTGGGACTATATCTGGGGCACCGCTCATATACCCTATGAAGGCCGGGATATTACACTTGGCTTCCCCGGAGTAAAACAATTTCCTAAAACATTTTTTCATCAGATCTTCTACGGTTTTGGGTTGACCAAAGAAGAAAGAGAAGCAAATGCTCAAAAAACCACAAATAGTGATGAAGACTGAAACGCTTGACTTTGAAAAACTAGAAAAGGTAGCTGACATCCTAAGAGTGATTGGCCATCCACTAAGAATTCAAGTAATTGATGCACTTAGGAAGTCTAATGAATTAATGGTTAATGAATTGTGCAGCATTCTGGATGTAGATCAATCTCTGTTGTCCCAACATCTGGCCAAAATGAAAATGAAAGGTGTTCTGTCTAATCGCAGAGAAGGAAGGAATATCTTTTATTCTTTAAAGCTGAAAGAGGTGCTTAAGGTGATGGATTGTATGAGAGACTGTCAGATTGGTAGTTTTTAAAATGTTACCAGTTTCGTGTTGCACGTTGCGGGTTAAAAAAACGCGTAACCAGGAACCCGCAACTCGTAACACTAAATCGCCCGCACCAAATAATAATTCTTCTTCCCCTTTTGAACCAATAGGTACTTATCCTGTAGCAGTTGGAAGTCGAGCGTCTGCTCACTGTCAATGATCTTGCTTTTGTTGATACTAACACCTCCACCCTGGATCATACGACGCGCTTCACCCTTCGAGGAAAAAACGACTCCTTGGGTGGTCTCGGAAAGAAAATCAGTTACATTCACGGTATCCAGTGAGGAACGATTGATGTCTACTTGGGGAACACCTTCAAAAACCGCTAGCAAGGTTTTTTCGTCCAGACTACTGAGGTCTTCAGTGGTTGATTTGCCAAATAATATCTGCGAAGCTTTAACTGCGGTGTTGTAATCGGCCTCGGAATGTACCCTAACTGTGATGTCCCTGGCCAAGGCCCTTTGCAAAGCCCTCTGGTGA
>JBPCUG010000190.1:0-4533 GCA_051011275.1 Cyclobacteriaceae bacterium
GTCCGTACCAAATGCCACCAATGGCAAATGACGATATTGCCGCAACTAATACTGACAGCCAATTAATATTTCCAAACGCAGATGCTATGTCCATGAGTTTATTTTTTATGCAAGGTTAGTCACAGCATTGCTGGCGATATAGTAAAAAATTAACCTTTGCGGTCAAGCGGAAAAAAATTAGGTTGATCGTCACTATATTGTTGGATGAACTCGCTGGGGTTGAAGCCAGAAAAATGCTTAAACTCTTTAATGAAATGAGACTGATCGGCATAACCACATTGATAGGCTATTTGTGCCCAGGTAATTTTTTCCTTTTTCTGGATTTGCTGGAGAATCTCGTTGAACCGCAAAATTCTTTGGTAGTACTTTGGGGTTAGACCCATATATTTTTTGCACTGATCGATCAGATGCTTTTTGGTGTGAGGGAAACTGGCTACCACCTGGTTATAATTTGCCGCCGGCTGACTTTTTAGTTGCTCTAAAACCGCAGGTAAATCTTCAGGTGGTTCTTTGCTAATATCAAACCTATTACATAACCATTTCTCCGCCGACTCAAATTTTTCAGCTGGAGTTTCCAGGGCTACAATTGTTTCTCTTAGAGCCAATATATCCTGGCCAAAGACTTCTTCTGCAGGAACTACTTTTTCATTGAGCTGCTCAATTGGGAAATGAACAAACGGATAAGCACCATAAGCTTTAAACTGGATAACCAACATTTCTGATTTTTGATGGGCAGAGATGGAAATGTAATTTCTATGCATTCCGGTAACCCATACCTTGGAGAACGAGGCGTTTGGTTTGAGAGTCTGATTGTCAAAGGTATTTCGAGGAAAATCATCCAGCTCGAAAATGATAAAAATATGCCCGGTAGGCACTACCCTTTCGATAGCATGATCAGGCATGAAATCCTTAAAATGAAATATAGATTCTAAAAACCGATCTGTTGGAGAAGTTAGCTGGTGTGGTGTGAACTGCATTGTAATCTATGTCTTATCTAAAGTAACCTTATCCTATTTAACCAAAAAGCTCATTTCCAAAATTTCAAAACCTTCTTGGGTGACGTCCTTATCCTACACAGCTTGCTGCTTGATCAATCCCAATGTCCTTCTTGTCCATACATGCAATTGAAACAAGAATAACCACGTCAGCGCAGCAAATGAGGTTCTCATATTTTTAGCTTTCTGGTAATTATACATTTTAAAATACCTTTTCCAAAATTTGCCCATCCCCTATCAACTGCGATTTGATCTCATCATAGGAAAGCTCGTGAATATCAACTTCCTTTTCGATGGCTAAGCCAGCGACGGTACCAGCGCTTTGCCCTAAGATCATAAATACCGGTTCCATGCGAATGGAACCAAATGCAATATGAGAGCTCGAAACCGCCACCGGAACCAGTAGGTTAGTGCACTCTTCCTTTTTCGGCATAATAGCTCCGAGGTCAATTTTATAGGGATTTTCAGGACGCACTCCAATGTCACCTTCGTTCTGTACGTGACCCTCCGCGGTAATATATCTTTGAATATTGTGCGAGTCCATGGTATAGGAGCCCATACCAATAGAATGGTTGACAGGTTGCTTGCCCATGATTTCGTTCTCAGTCATTACAAAAGCACCTATCATTCTTCTGGCTTCGCGAACGTAAATTTGATGTGGCCAATTATTATTATCTAAGAATTCATCTTTGGACAATCCCCACTTTTTCATTTCAGATTGCACTTCCTCCGGAACCCTTGGATCATTCGCAATGAGGTAAAGCCATCCTTTCTGATAGTCCTCATGCTCCTTTATTATTTCCGCCCGTCGTTTGTAGGATGCTTCCGGGTAATCGTAGTTCATTCCAATGTTATCGAAGCTGAAAGGTCCGTGATTGTTTACATCCGTCTTTAAATTTGGGATAGTATCAAACTTTGCGAAAGTCTCCCTCCAGCCGGCTTCAAAAATCCTCACCAACAATTCGTACTGAGTTGAATCGTAGTTTTCAGGTCTCTCATACGGAATGCGGTTTTCGGGATGAGTGGTTAGGCACAATCTAAAGCAATAGGCTTGAACCTTATTATCACCATCGCCCCTTTTACCAGGATCAATAGTAGAGATCCGCGGCAGCACGCCGCTTGAAGAATCTTCCGGTATGCGGTACGGGCTTATTCCCATGTCTGAGAAATGATGTCGGTGATGTAAAACACCAACTTGCACACCATTCCACTCCTCTCCATAGACGCTATTGGCTTCCCTCCCAACATGATAGCTAACTCCAGCCGCTGCCATAAGATCCCCTTCATAGGTGGCGTCAACAAAAATCTTTCCGTGATAAGATTTTCCGCCTAATGCAGTTATCGATACAATTTTTCCTTGCTCTAATTGCACACCCTTTTCTCTATCCAGCCATTGATCCCGTATGACCTCAAGGTTGTATTCTCTCACTAGATCCTCGAAGACCATTTCAGCAATATGCGGTTCAAAAATCCACATAGTTTTATTGTCGCCATCTATTGCTGGCGTTCCTTGACCTACGTTTCCATAGTCTTCCTTGCTTTGCCATTTCCATGTTTCAGGCTGTTGGTAATACTTGTATACCCGCTGATAAAACTCTCGAGCCAGTCCTCCAATCACACTTTTATTTCCTGTATCGGTAAAGCCCAACCCGCTAGACGATAGGCCGCCAAGATGTTTATCGGGAGAAACTAGGATTACAGACTTGCCCATTTTAGTTACTTGCACCGCGGCGGTGATAGCAGCAGCAGTACCTCCGTATATTATCACATCGGCAGTTGCTTCCAAGGCTGGACCTTCTTTCTCAGGTTGATTGGTACAGCTGGAAAAAAATAAAGAAAGGATAAGCGCTATATACTGGATAAGCTTGATTTTCATAGTCGAAATGCTAAAGTAGTTGATCACTGAAACAACTGGACTACTAAGAGATTCGGTTGATCTTAGAAAGCCGTATTACTAACAAAAGCAATCTTTTTGCTATCGGGAGACCAACTTGGTACATTGATGGTTCCCTGTCCGCCGTATACATAGCCAACTATTTTAGGCTCTCCTCCAGCGACAGGCATTAATCGCAAAACCACATGTTTATAGAAGGGATGATCTGAGGGTTCAACGTCTGTACCATAGGAGAGGAAAACGATCCACTTGTTGTCCGGGGAAATATGTGGGAACCAATCATTATAAGTATCACCAAAGGTCACCTGTTCCTTCTGGGTTCCATCGGGCTTCATCCGCCAAAGTTTCATCATACCACTGCGTGCAGAATTGAAATAGATATACGCCCCATCGGGACTGTATTCTGGGCCGTCGTCAAGCGTTGGCTGATCCGTTAACTGTGTTTCCTCACCGGTTTCAACAGAAACTTTGTAAATATCGTAGCGATCTTTTCTATTGCCGGTAAATACAAGGAATTTGTGGTCGGTCGACCAGCCGTGCAAGTACGAGTTCCCGACCCCATCTTTGGTGATCTTTTTAGGGTTGTCGCTTCCAGATATGGGCATAGTATAAAGAGATGATGCTCCATTATCTGCGGGATTATGGTGGCTAATGGCTACCATATTTCCATCGAAACTTATAACATGGTCGTTGTTGTTCCTGTTGGCAAAACCTGTATTAAGTTGACGGATCTTTCCATCGGCAAGATCGTAATTATATAGGAAGCCATTCGAATTGAACAAGAGCGTTTTTCCATCAGTAGTCCAATTTGGCGCCTGAATGGAATGGGCAGAACTGGCCAATATTTTCCGATTACCAGTGGCGATGTCCATAATCTCCAAATGACTGCCAATATAGTCCTGGTATGGTTGATAATCCGCTGCCGGAGGTTTAATTATCCTCACATTACGGAATACAGCCCTTTCCATAACATCCGGATTATGC
Organism: Cyclobacteriaceae bacterium; assembly: GCA_051011275.1. Lineage (GTDB taxonomy): Bacteria > Bacteroidota > Bacteroidia > Cytophagales > Cyclobacteriaceae > JBPCUG01. The sequence goes on from JBPCUG010000190.1 coordinate 3,874, forward strand.
GAGCAAACATAGATACCCAGGAATGCTTCATTACGAAGCTCCATCTCCAACTGTACCGATTGAAGCGCCTCACCAAATTTACCTGTAGACATGATATACGTACCACCCCGTCGCTCTAGCTGGATGACCTCGGGGCTCTGATCCGATGACTTTACCTCTTCGGTCTCAGCACCCGTGCTCCGGCGAAATTGTAGTGAAGTCAAGCCGTCGCCATGCACAGTGGCATTGACCATTGCAGAACCGGTACTCAAATTATCGCGAATTGTCCAACCGACTTTTCGATGAGGATCAACCCCTTCACCAATAAACGAAACTTCAGCTCTGGCAATAAAATCTCCCTGAATAGATTTCCAGAGATAGTGTAGCTCGTCTTTACCAGCCCACATATTCTCTCCTGCACCGCCTATCAAGTATTGCTGGTCTACCGGATCGAAGTTTACAAATCCATGATTTTTCACCTGACCTATATCCAGATGATTCTCGAATATACCTAGATTACCATTCTGGCCAGGAGAATTAGCTATAGCAAAGAGAAACAAAACCGGAGCTAGAAGACCCTTTTTTAGATTCGATTTCATTGTTATGCAGCTTTAATGATGATACAATAAAGCAAATTTTCTCAGGATCTGGTAAAACCAGAAATCAAAACATACTAAGATT
>JBPCUG010000191.1:0-10268 GCA_051011275.1 Cyclobacteriaceae bacterium
AAAGAGTTAACAATTACTGGGGATGGTAGACCAAGTGCTTGTGTAATGGGAAAAATTACACGGGTGTAGCTCAATTGGCAGAGCGACGGTCTCCAAAACCGTAGGCTGGGAGTTCGAGTCTCTCCACCCGTGCTAAAGGGATTAACGCTGTAACATGAAAAAAATCTTAGATTTTATTAAGGTTTCAACCGACGAAATGAAGAATAAGGTTTCTTGGCCTAAATATAAGTCATTGCAGAATAGCTCTATACTAGTATTGGTAGCCACTATGATCTTCGCCTTGTTGATATTTGTTATGGATAAGTCCTTTGAAGGATTGATGAATTGGTACTACGATTTAGTAAAGACCTTATAAGATGAGCAGCCAGATGAGTGAATTAAATTGGTATGTACTAAGAGTGGTCAGCGGGCAGGAGCGTAAGGTAAAGACTTACCTTGAGAATGAGATCGCACGGCAAAAGCTTGAGGATTTCATCCCACAGATTCTGATACCATCGGAGAAGATATATGAAATGCGGAATGGAAAGAAGCGGGTACGAGAACGCAACTTTTTTCCTGGGTATGTGTTGGTCTCGGCCGATCTTTCGCATGGGGAGGCGCATCATTTGGTAAAGAGTATCCCGGGAGTGATAGGGTTTTTAGGTAATAACAATGGAGCGTCCAAAACGCCGGTACCGCTTAGGCAAATGGAGATCAACCGGATCTTAGGTAAGGTGGACGAGATGGATGAATTTGAAGAGACTTTGGATACGCCATTTATAGTGGGCGAATCAGTAAAGGTGATGGATGGTCCTTTCAGTGGATTTACAGGAAGTGTGGAGGAGGTTTTCGAAGAGCGAAAGAAACTCAATGTGATGGTGAAGATCTTTGGAAGAAACACACCAGTTGAGTTGAATTACATGCAAGTGGAGAAATTAGATTAGAAAGTAACATATAATGGCTAAAGAAATTAGTGGATATTTGAAGTTGCAGATTCGTGGTGGGGCAGCAAACCCTTCGCCACCTGTGGGTCCGGCTTTGGGTAGTAAGGGTCTTAATATTATGGAGTTCTGTAAGCAGTTCAACGCCAGGACCCAAGACAAACCAGGGGTTGTAGTTCCGGTGGTGATCAGTATCTATTCCGATAAGTCCTTTGATTTTATTGTTAAGACCCCTCCGGCGGCTGTATTGTTAGTAAATGCAGCCAAACTAAAGAAAGGGTCATCAGAACCTAATCGCGATAAAGTAGGTGCAGTTACCTGGGATCAAGTGAAGGAGATTGCGGAAACTAAAATGCCAGATCTTAATGCATTTACAGTGGAATCGGCAATGAAAATGGTCGCGGGTACGGCTAGAAGTATGGGTATTAAGGTGCGAGGCCAGGCCCCTTGGGAGAATTAAACTAAAACGATGGCAAAGCTAACTAAGAACCAAAAAGAAGCCTTTACAAAGTTTGATGTTGAAAAGGCATATACATTGGCTGAAGCATCAGCAATAGTAAAGGAGATCACTTTTACCAAGTTCGACGCTTCGATTGATTTGAGCATCCGTCTGGGAGTAGATCCTAAAAAGGCTGATCAGATGGTAAGAGGTGTGGTTTCCTTACCACACGGGATCGGAAAAGATGTAAAGGTCTTGGTGCTCTGTACGCCCGACAAAGAGGAAGAAGCAAAGGCTGCTGGTGCAGACCACGTAGGTTTGGATGAGTATATTACCAAAATTGAAGGCGGCTGGACTGATGTAGATGTGATCATTACCATGCCAACCGTAATGGCAAAAGTTGGAAAGTTAGGACGAGTTTTAGGACCCCGTGGGTTGATGCCCAACCCGAAGTCAGGTACTGTTACCCTGGATGTTGGGAAAGCAGTAACCGAGGTAAAAGCAGGAAAAATAGATTTTAAGGTTGACAAGTCCGGTATTATAAGTACCAGTGTTGGCAAAGCATCTTTTTCGGCAGATAAGATAAAGGAGAACGCTGAGGAAATGCTCAACACTATTATCAAACTGAAGCCAGCTTCGACCAAAGGCACCTATATGAAGAGTGTTCGTCTGTCGAGTACAATGAGCCCGGGAATTACTATTGACCAAAACAGTATTATAGCTTTATAAGATATGACACGCGAAGAGAAAGCTACGATTGTAGAGGAGTTAGCAGAAAAACTTAGCAGCAATGCTCATTTTTATTTTGCTGATGCATCCGGGTTAAGCGTAGCGGAGATCAACAAATTTAGAGGGCTTTGCTTTAAACGCGGAGTGGAATACAAAGTATATAAGAACACGCTAATCAAAAAGGCGCTTGAAAAAATAGATGGTGACCTGGAGTCGCTCAAGGAAGTACTGAAGGGAACTTCAGGAATCCTGTTCTCTGCTGAAAGCAGCAATGCTCCGGCTAAGATCATTAAAGAATTTAGAAAGACTGATAAAGACGGTACTAGGCCAGTATTAAAGGGAGCTTCCATCGATTCCGATCTCTTTATAGGCAATGAGCACCTGGCCATGTTAAGCAATCTTAAATCTAAAACCGAGTTAATCGGAGAGGTTATTGGTTTGCTTCAGTCCCCAGCGAAGAATGTTATTTCAGCTCTACAAGGTGGATCACATACTTTGTCTGGTTTGGTTAAAACTTTATCCGAGCGTTAATAATAGATAAATCGATTTAATTAAAATTTTAATTCAAAATAACAATGGCAGATTTAAAATCATTCGCTGAGCAGTTAGTGAACCTATCCGTTAAAGAAGTCAACGAATTGGCCGAGATCCTGAAAGACGAATACGGTATTGAGCCCGCTGCGGCTGCCGCTCCGGTAATGGTAGCCGGTGCTGGTGGTGGAGATGGCGACGCTGGTGAAGAAAAGTCATCTTTCGATGTGGTATTGACTTCACCAGGTGGCTCCAAATTAGCGGTGGTAAAACTAGTGAAGGAATTAACCGGATTGGGTCTTAAAGAAGCTAAAGAATTAGTCGATGCTGCTCCTAAGGAAATCAAAGAAGGCGTAGCAAAAGACGAGGCGGAAGCACTCAAGAAACAATTAGAAGAAGCAGGAGCTGAAGTCGAACTGAAGTAGTCTGGTGACTAGATTCGGCTCTTTTTCTGATAAAGACCATTATTAGGCCTGACCAAATCGTCAGGTCTTTTCCTGTTTCTGGCAAGTTCATTTTGTGGTCGATCATGTCGGTTAAATCCAGGGAAAAGCACTTTTAGTATTGATCATTACTAATTAAAACTATTACTGTTTTGGCTAAACAAAGCAAGAACCAGAGAATCAACTTCTCTTCAATCAAATCGGTCCTAGATTATCCTGATTTCTTAGATGTTCAATTAAAGTCGTTTAAGGATTTTTTTCAGTTGGAAACCCCAGCAGAAAAGAGGACTCAAGAGGGCCTTTATAAAGTATTTTCGGAGAATTTCCCAATCTCCGATTCCAGGGAAAATTTTGTACTGGAGTTCATCGACTACCTTGTAGATCCACCGAAATACTCGGTAGATGAGTGTATTGATCGAGGACTTACCTATTCAGTGCCTCTCAAGGCCAAATTGCGGCTGTCATGTAATGATGAGGACAATGAGGATTTTGAAACAATTGAGCAAGAGGTGTTCTTAGGCAACATTCCCTACATGACTGGAAAGGGCGCTTTCGTGATCAATGGTGCTGAGCGAGTAATTGTATCACAGCTTCATCGTTCACCGGGGGTTTTCTTTGCCCAAAGCAAGCACACAAATGGTACCAAGCTATACTCCGCGAGGATCATACCTTTTAAAGGATCGTGGATAGAATTTGCTACCGATGTGAACAATGTGATGTACTCCTACATCGATCGTAAGAAAAAATTCCCAGTTACAACGCTCCTTCGGGCCATCGGTTTTGGCTCTGACAAGAATATTCTTGATCTCTTCGGATTATCAGAAGAGATTGATGCTACTACTAAAGCTTTGAAAAAAGTAGTCGGTAGAAAACTTGCTGCCAGAGTCCTTCGTACCTGGACAGAGGATTTCGTGGATGAAGATACCGGAGAGGTGGTTTCTATCGATCGAAATGAGGTGTTGATGGAAAGGGATTCTGTAATAGAAGCTGAGGACATTGAAACGATAGTTGAATCTGGCTCAAAGTCAGTGATCTTGCATCGCGAAGATGTGAATGTAACCGACTATACAATTATATATAATACCCTGCAAAAGGATAACTCCAACTCCGAGAAGGAAGCTGTTGAGCAAATCTACCGGCAGCTGAGAAACACTGAGGCGCCAGATGAGCAAACCGCCAGGGATATTATTCAAAGTTTGTTCTTTAGCGACAAAAGATACGACCTCGGTGAAGTTGGCCGCTACAGGATCAATAAGAAACTGGGTCTGGATATAGATTCTGACGTAAGAGTACTCACCACTGAAGATATCATTTGTATAGTAAAATATTTGATTGGCTTAATCAATGCCAAGGCGCTAGTAGATGATATTGACCACCTAAGCAATCGAAGGGTAAGGACGGTTGGTGAACAACTATACACTCAGTTTGGAGTTGGTTTGGCTCGTATGGCCAGGACCATTAAAGAACGTATGAACGTACGAGACAATGAAGACTTTAAACCAGTCGATTTGATCAACGCTCGTACTTTGTCTTCAGTAATAAATTCATTCTTTGGGACCAACCAATTATCTCAGTTCATGGATCAAACCAATCCATTGGCAGAGATCACCCACAAACGGAGGATGTCGGCTCTTGGGCCAGGCGGTTTATCCAGGGAAAGGGCTGGTTTTGAGGTACGGGATGTGCACTACACTCACTACGGAAGGTTGTGTACCATTGAAACACCGGAAGGCCCGAATATCGGATTGATATCATCTTTATGTGTACATGCTAAGGTAAACAGCATGGGCTTCATTGAGACCCCTTACCGAAAGGTAGCAAAAGGCAAGGTCAAAAACGATGTACTGTATCTTACCGCGGAGGAAGAAGATTCCCACAATATAGCTCAGGCCAATGCCCGGATCAATGATAAGGGAGAATACTTGAATAACCGCGTAAAAGCCCGATTTGAAGGAGACTTTCCAGTTGTAGAGCCGGAGCAGGTTTCATACATGGATATTGCACCGAATCAGATTGTATCGGTGGCCGCCTCGCTGATCCCCTTTTTGGAGCATGATGATGCCAACCGCGCATTGATGGGATCTAATATGCAGCGTCAAGCGGTTCCGTTATTGAGACCTGAAGCACCAATTGTGGGTACAGGTCTGGAAAGCCGAGTGGCTCTGGACTCTCGCTCCCTGATCAGGTCTGAGGGCGATGGTGTAGTGGAATATGTCGATTCTGACAAAATTGTAATGCGCTACGATCTTTCCACCGATCAACAGTTAGTAAATTTTGATGAGGAGTTGGTATCCTATAGCTTGGTAAAATTCCGGAGGACCAATCAAGATACCTGTATTAACCTTAGACCTATTGTGGGAAAAGGTGATAAGATAAAGAAGGGCGATCCTCTGTGTGAGGGTTATGCTACAAATAATGGTGAACTTGCCTTAGGCCGAAACCTAAAAGTGGCCTTTATGCCCTGGCAAGGATACAACTTCGAGGATGCAATAGTAATTTCGGAAAAAGTGGTAAGGGAAGATATCTTCACATCCATACATGTTGAAGAATTCGAGCTGGAGGTAAGAGATACTAAAAGAGGAGAAGAAGAACTTACTTCTGAGATCCCTAACGTTAGTGAAGAAGCGGTTAGGAACTTGGATGAGAATGGCATCATTAGAGTTGGTGCTGAAGTTAAAGAGGGAGATATATTGATCGGTAAGATCACTCCAAAAGGAGAAACAGATCCAACACCGGAAGAGAAGTTGCTTCGAGCCATTTTTGGTGATAAAGCCGGAGACGTGAAGGATGCCAGTTTGAAAGCCTCCCCGTCATTGAGAGGTGTGGTTATTGATACCAAGCTTTTTGCCAGGCCTAAAAAAGATAAGGACCTACGTGCTAAGACTAAGAAAGAGGTCGAAGTGTTGAAGACCAAGTACGGCAAAGAGTTGCTGGAACTAAGAGAGAAGATGATTGAAAAGATGGTCAAGCTTTTAAGTGGTAAAGCTAGCCAGGGCGTCAATCATAAATTTGGTGATAAGATCATTGCCAAAGGGGTTAAGTTCAGCAAAAACAATATCGAGTCCAATTTGTTTCCAGAGAAGAACATCTATCGTGATGAAAGTACCTATAACGTTCCCGAGGAAGTTAATTTGATTTCCGATTTAATCCTGGACAATTGGGTTACAGATAAGAAGACCAATGATCTTTTGCTAGACCTGGTTAGAAACTTCAACAAAAAGCGCAACGAGATCTCCGGAGAGTTTAAAAGAGAACGATTCACTTTAGAAGTTGGCGATGAACTCCCAGCTGGTATCGTAAAACTTGCAAAAGTGTACGTTGCCAAGAAACGCAAGCTGAAAGTTGGAGATAAAATGGCCGGTAGACATGGAAACAAAGGTGTGGTGGCCAAGATCGTAAGGGAAGAGGATATGCCCTTCCTAGATGATGGCTCACCGGTAGATATTGTGCTAAACCCATTAGGGGTGCCTTCCAGAATGAACCTGGGTCAGATCTATGAGACAGTTTTAGGCTGGGCAGGCCTAAAGTTGGGTAAGAAATACGCAACCCCAATCTTTGATGGGGCTACAATGGAGGAAGTTGCCACCGAGCTAAAAGAGGCGGAGCTTCCAGAGTTTGGCCGAACCTATCTGTACGATGGGTTAACCGGAGACAAGTTCGACCAACCAGTCACAGTTGGTATAATTTATATGCTCAAGCTTGGTCACTTGGTTGACGATAAAATGCACGCGAGATCTATTGGACCATATTCACTTATCACGCAGCAGCCACTGGGTGGTAAAGCACAGTTTGGTGGTCAGCGTTTTGGTGAGATGGAAGTATGGGCTTTGGAAGCTTTCGGTGCTTCCCACGTCTTACAGGAAATATTGACCATTAAATCCGACGACGTAATTGGAAGAGCTAAAGCCTATGAGGCTATTGTCAAAGGTGACAACATGGCTAAACCAAATATACCTGAGTCCTTTAATGTACTGGTACACGAACTTCGAGGCCTGGCCTTGGAGATTACCTTGGACTAGTAAAAAAGTAGTTATTGATCGACTGAAATTGTACACCGAGTACACCAAATAAATAGAAGTATGGCATTCAGAAAAAATAAAAAATTAACCAATAATTTCGAAAAAGTCACCATAAGCTTGGCCTCTCCAGAATCAATATTGGAGAGCTCTCATGGTGAGGTGACGCAACCTGAAACCATCAACTACCGGACCTATAAGCCAGAGATGGGTGGCTTGTTCTGCGAAAGGATCTTTGGCCCGGTGAAGGACTGGGAATGTCATTGCGGTAAATATAAACGTATTCGGTACAAAGGGATTATTTGCGACCGATGTGGAGTTGAGGTTACAGAGAAGAAAGTCCGCCGTGAGAGAATGGGGCATATCGAACTAGTGGTGCCGGTTGCGCACATTTGGTACTTTAGATCTTTGCCCAACAAAATCGGATACCTTTTGGGATTGCCTACCAAAAAGTTGGACCAGATTATTTACTACGAACGGTACGTTGTCGTTCAGCCAGGAATAAAAGCAGAAGAAGAGATCAATTACCTCGACTTCCTCACTGAGGACGAGTACCTTGATATCATTGACAAGCTGCCTCGCGAAAATCAATTATTGGATGATGAAGACCCAAATAAATTCATAGCCAAAATGGGGGCTGAATCATTAGAGATGATCTTGGCCCGGGTTGACTTGGATGATTTGTCTTATAAGCTTCGCCATCAAGCCGCTACCGATACTTCACAGCAACGTAAGGCAGAGGCACTGAAGCGCTTGAAGGTAGTGGAGGCTTTTAGAGATGCGCGGAACAGGATCGAGAACCGTCCCGAATGGATGATCATAAAGATGGTGCCTGTGATCCCACCTGAGTTGCGACCTTTAGTGCCTCTTGACGGTGGAAGATTTGCTACTTCTGATCTTAACGATCTATATCGTCGTGTGATCATCAGAAACAATCGACTTAAGAGATTAATAGATATTAAGGCCCCAGAAGTAATTCTTAGAAATGAGAAAAGGATGCTTCAGGAAGCAGTGGATTCCCTGTTCGACAATTCAAGAAAAGTAAATGCGGTACGATCTGATGGAAATCGTGCACTGAAATCCCTCAGTGATATGCTTAAAGGTAAGCAGGGTCGTTTCCGTCAGAACCTCTTAGGTAAGAGAGTAGATTACTCCGGAAGGTCTGTAATCGTTGTAGGCCCGGAGCTAAAACTTCATGAATGTGGGTTGCCCAAAGATATGGCGGCTGAACTTTTTAAGCCCTTTATTATTCGGAAGCTGATTGAGCGTGGTATTGTTAAAACTGTAAAATCCGCCAAGAAAATTGTAGATAGAAAGGATCCGGTGGTCTGGGACATTTTGGAAAATGTACTTAAGGGTCATCCGGTAATGCTTAACCGTGCTCCTACGCTTCACCGTCTGGGTATTCAGGCATTCCAGCCAAAACTTATTGAAGGTAAAGCGATCCAGTTGCATCCTTTGGTTTGTACCGCTTTCAATGCCGACTTTGATGGAGACCAAATGGCTGTTCACGTACCTTTGGGACATGAGGCCATTTTGGAGGCTTCAATTCTAATGCTTTCGGCGCACAATATCTTAAACCCTGCCAATGGCGCTCCAATTACCGTACCTTCTCAGGACATGGTACTTGGACTATATTATGTAACCAAAGGCAGAAGAAGCACGAAAAGCTACAAAGTAGCTGGTGAGGATATGATCTTCTACAACCCAGAAGAAGTAATCATTGCTATTAATGAAGGCTTGCTTTCTAAGCATGCCTATATCAAGGTCAGGACCAAGGTAAGAGATGACCAGGGAGAATTAGTGGATCAGGTAATTGAAACTGTTGCCGGAAGAGTGATCTTTAACCAATACGTTCCCGAAGAAGTGGGATTTGTTGATGAATTGCTCACAAAGAAGAAGTTGCAGCAGATCATAGCTTTGGTGTTCAAATATTCCGGCATGTCCAGGACTGCTGCATTCTTAGATGACATCAAGGAGCTTGGCTTTCAGTCTGCGTATAAAGGCGGCCTTTCCATGGGCTTGAACGACGTAACTGTTCCTGAAGAAAAAGACAAATTGGTAACTCAGGCTAAGGAGGAGGTAGATGCGGTATGGAATAACTATCTGATGGGCTTGATCACTGATAATGAACGATATAACCAGGTAATCGACATTTGGACGAGGATTAATTCACAGCTCACAAACACGCTGATGCAGCAGTTGCAGGAGGATGAGCAAGGCTTCAATTCCATTTATATGATGATGCACTCAGGTGCTCGTGGCTCAAGAGAGCAGATCAGGCAGCTAGGGGGAATGAGAGGCTTAATGGCCAAACCTCAGAAAACCTTGCTCGGTTCGGTTGGTGAAATTATTGAAAACCCGATCCTGTCGAATTTCAAAGAAGGACTGGACGTAATAGAATACTTTATTTCAACCCATGGAGCCCGTAAAGGTCTTGCCGATACAGCTTTGAAAACTGCTGATGCAGGCTACCTGACCCGTCGACTGGTTGATGTGGCTCAGGATGTAGTGATAAACGAAGAAGACTGTGGTACCCTTAGAGGTTTAGTAGTGTCTGCCTTAAAAGACAATGAGGATATAGTTGAACCGTTGGCAGAGAGAATTCTAGGTCGCGTGTCGGTTCACGATATTTACGATCCGATCAGCGAGGAATTGATCCTAGATTCCGGAGATGAGATTACCGAAGAATTGGCGTTCAAAATCTCTGAGACTAGTATTGAAGAAGTGGAGATCCGGTCAGTACTGACTTGTGAGACAAAAAGAGGAGTTTGTGTCAAGTGTTATGGGCGGAACCTGGCCTCCGGAAGGATGGTACAAAACGGAGAGGCTGTTGGCGTGATAGCGGCACAGTCGATTGGCGAGCCTGGTACGCAGCTTACACTTAGAACCTTCCATGTAGGTGGTACAGCTTCTAATATCGCTGTAGAAGCCAGAATAACGGCTAAGTTCGACGGCGTGATAGAATTTGAAGACTTGCGTTCAATCAAAACCACCAATAGTGAAGGAGAAAAAGTAGAAGTGGTCATGGGTCGATCAGGTGAAATTAAAATCATTGATCCTAAGTCCAAGAAGGTTTTGATGAGCAATCACGTTCCTTATGGCGCTTTCCTAAGCATAAAAGAAAAAGCTAAAGTGAACAAAGGTGATCAGCTTTGCTACTGGGATCCCTATAATGCTGTCATTCTAT
>JBPCUG010000192.1:0-3076 GCA_051011275.1 Cyclobacteriaceae bacterium
CTGGAAACGGATGTGGGTGAATCACGAAATCTTGCCAGGGAGCATCCCGAAATACTACAGCGACTGACAGAACTTGCCCATGAGGCAAGACAGGATATTGGAGATTATGGAAGAAAGGGAAAAAATAGTAGATCCATTGGTTCTACTTATCCTGAATTAACGGATATCTCCCAATACCCCCAAACCCCCTACGCCAAAGCCATAGCAGATAGCATGGTTACAGAGATGATAGCTTTTCAAAGAACACGATTCAAATACTTGGTTAAGCAGGATACGGCTTTTTTAAACGGGCAGGAAAAGGAGGAATTGAGTTTCTATCTGAAAACGCTGGTAGATTAAATTAATAAGTCAACATAACCGATTTGACCATGAAAACTAGAACCATTCCTAAGATCAATCCAATGACCAGTTTGATAGTATTATTCCTGGTTTTTGCCTGCACTCCTACTGCCGATCAGGGTATTAAAGGTTCAGAGACGTCCGCCTTGGAGTGGAATGCGGAATGGCCCGTATTAAAAACCTATTCGGGCCAATACCTTGACGAAGTAGCTATGCCCTTAGGGGGCATTGGTACAGGTACAGTTTCTCTTGGTGGCAGGGGGGATTTGCGGGACTGGGAATTAATGAATCGGGGTGCTATTGGCTTTTTGCCGGCGTTTAAATTGGTAATGCCAACCATTGCCAACGGCCCTTTTTTCGCTCTCTATTACAAACAACAAGGAAAGGAAGGCAAAGTCCGGGTATTGGAGGGACCGGTTCAGATCAGGGAGTATTATGGTGACTGGGGTGCTGATGCGGTCAATTCCGGCTTTCCCAGGTTTGAGGGGACCACGTTTTCAGTGGCTTATCCTCTTGCCCAGGTAAATTTCAAACATAAGGATGTACCTCTCCAGGTTCGATTGGAAGCCTTCAACCCACTGAACATGGGTGATGCCGATAAAAGCGGTATTCCGGTGGCCGTTTTGCGATATGTGGTATCCAACAATACTGATCAGACGGTTGAAGCTTCAGTGGTAGGTATGGTACCCAATTACATCGGTGCAGATGGATGGAGCGGCGAACCTAATGAAAATTACAATAATTATAAGACTGGTAAAGGGATTTCAGGCCTCCATATGTATTCCGAAGGAGTCGACCCCAAAGATGTGAATTGGGGAACCATGGCTTTGACCACTACTGCTGAAGAAGGAGTGAGCTACCGAACATCCTGGGCCAAGCTAGGTTGGAACTGGACTTTTCGTGAATTCTGGGATGATTTTATCGCGGATGGAGCTCTCACCGATCATCCCGAAAAAAAGCAAACCTCGGAAGATGATACGGAGTCAGAATTTATTGGTGATGCCTTAGAGCAGGAAAAACCAAAGATCAAAACCCCTCCTGCTACCCTGGCAGTAAAAGTGGATCTGCAACCAGGAGAAAGTAAAGAAATCACTTTTATGCTTACCTGGCACTTTCCAAACCGAAAGGCTTGGGACCATGGTACACACCGCGCAGGTAATTATGGGGGTGAGGAAATAGTGGGAAATTATTATACCACTCAGTATAAGGATGCCTGGGAAGTGGCGGAACGAACTTCAGCCGCATTGGAGGATCTGGAAGAGGAAACAGTACGTTTCGTTAGTACATTGGTTGAAAGTGATATTCCAGAGGTACTGCTGGAAGCAGGCCTATTTAACCTCAACAACTTAAGAAGCCAAACGGTATTTCGTACTGCCGACGGTTATCCTTTCGGTTTTGAAGGCACGGGTAGCATCGGAGGTACCAAAATAGGCGCTTCCAAAAGTTCTGGATGGGGATTTGGCACCTGTTTCCATGTCTGGAATTATGAATCAACTGTACCTTTTTTATTCGGGGATTTGGCTATGAAATTTCGAGAGGTTGAATTTATGTATGCTACCAATGACGATGGTGCCATGAGCCACCGGGTAGGCCTTCCCCTGGAAATGAGAGGTAAAAGTTTTAAACATTGGGCCGCTGACGGCCAGATGGGGACTTTGATTAAGATGTACCGGGATTGGCAGTTATCCGGCGATGATGAGAAGCTCCGGGAAATGTGGCCAAACATCAAAAAAGCCATGAGCTTTGCCTGGACGGGCATCTGGGATCAGGACAAAGACGGAGTGATGGAAGGTAGCCAGCACAACACCATGGATATCAATTACCTGGGGCCCAATCCACAAATGGCCGCCTGGTACCTGGGAGCGCTAAGAGCTTCTGAAGAAATGGCCCTCTACCTAGGAGATGAGGATTTTGCATTAGAATGTAAAGCGCTTTATGAAAAAGGCAGTGCCTGGATAGACGCTAATATTTTCAATGGAGAGTACTATGAGCATCATATTCCGGAAGGGACCACCAAAGTGGCTCAGTTGGGCAAAGGTTGCCTGGTAGATCAGTTGGTGGGGCAGTACCTGGCGCATACTGCAGGCCTAGGTTATGTTTTGGACCGGGACCATGTCCAGACTACCCTGCAAAGCATCATGAAATACAATTATGTTGATAATTTCAATGAGCATTTCAACACCTTCAGAAGTTTCGGACTGGGCGATGAAGCAGGACTGATCATGGCTAGTTATCCCAGAGGGGATTTGCTGGATTTCCCATTTCCTTATTACACGGAAATAATGACTGGTTTTGAATACAGTACTGCCGCTCATATGATCTATGAAGAGCAGGTCGAGGCCGGCTTAAAAGTTTTCCAAGCCATCCGAGATCGTTACGATGGCCGTAAACGAAACCCTTTTAATGAAGGAGAATACGGCCATAGATATTCCAGGGCCATGGCCGCCTGGGCAGGTATACTAGCTTATACCGGTTTTCAATATTCAGCCGTGCATAAATCCATGTCCTTTCATTCAAGGCCCGGAAAATTCTTTTGGTCTAATGGCTATAGGTATGGTACAGTTGAAATAAACGACAATGGTAATAATAGATCAGTGCAGCTTAGCTCGCTAAACGGGGATTTAAGCCTAAATAGTTTTACATTGAATGGTTATGGTCATATAAATTTTGAACAACCAAAACGCTTTGAATCAGGCCAGACTATTGAATTTGAAGTAGAAAATAACGATGAAGCTAA
>JBPCUG010000193.1:0-8626 GCA_051011275.1 Cyclobacteriaceae bacterium
TGGTAACATTTACCACCATTGGCCAAGACCTAGGCATCAGGCAAAAGAAAAAAAAGAAGAAAGAAGAAGCCCCTTTAAACCTCGATTCGATTTCAGCTCAACTACCACCCACCATAAGTTTGGAAGAGGAGGAAGAAGAAGAGGTAAAAGAAGAGAGAAAGCGAAAACGCAAAAAGAAAGTTTTCTATGGCATAAAAACAAAAAAAGGCCGGGTCGTAACCCAAAGGTCAGGCAAAGTAGTTTACGAAGAATTTTACTTTCTCAAAGAATACCGTGAACCGAATCCATATGTCAGGAAAAAGTTCTACTACGATCGCGAAGATCGGAAGATCAAATTTTCAACTCAAACAAGTGCAGACAAGGGTGTCATTCTACATGGGCCTTATAAAAGATATTTGGATGACCAGCTGGTTACGGAAGGTATTTTTTATATAGGCACCAAGCATGGTCGTTGGATGGAACATTTCAGTAACGATGTCTTAAAGGACAAAGAGAAGTTCTATCGTGGATGGCCTAAAGAGTCAGAAATCACTTACCACGATCAGGAAAACACCAAAGTGAAAGAGGTGATCCCCATTGAGTATGGCAAAAAGGAAGGACTGTACTTTTACTTCCACGACAACGGGATCGCAGGCGTAACCGGTGAATATATAAATGGCGAGCGGGTGGGTGTTTGGAAGGAGTTCTACAAATACCGCAAGAATAGAAGAAACAGAAAAAAAGAGATACAGTACAAAGAAGACCCCTACGATAAGGACTTTAAGCCATATGTGATCCGGGAATGGGATGAGGAGGGAAATCTTGTCTATGACCGTGAAGACTACCTAAGGAAGATCAAATCTCTCAGTCTGAAAAATTAATAAAAGGCATCCTCGAAATGGGCGATCTCCGGTGGATTGCCTAAAGTGATAGCCACGACATCAAATCGGATATCTTGATGCCATTCTTTCTCTTCTAAGTAATTATCAGCCACCTCCAATATTCGTTGTTCCTGCTCTTCTGTAAGTCCTTCTTCCGGCTGACCATAGTCGATGCGACTCCGTGTCTTTACTTCTACAAATACCAAAAGTGAATCTTTTTCCGCAACGATATCTATCTCCCCTCGTTTGTATCGATAATTACGTTCAAGGATTTTATAGCCATTCTCTATTAAATGTCGTACGGCCAAACTCTCTCCATGATCGCCAATAGTCTTAGTAGTAGGCATTTTATTATCCCTTTGTAGGACTCAATTTGTGAAAAATGTTATTAATTTCGAAATTTTAAAATCAGCCTTATAGCGGATTGTTTCATGTTAAAAAATATCACACCTAATCTTACCCCTGCCTGGTCCAAGCTGGAAGAACATTTTGAAAAGATGAGCTCCCTGCATATGAAAGATCTCTTTGCCAAATCCCAGGATAGGTTTAAAAAACTCTCAATTAAGTTTGAAGACTTTCTGGTAGACTTTTCCAAAAATCGCATCACCGAGGAAACTATGGAGCTGTTGTCCCAATTAGCGCGTGAAGCTGAATTAGGGGACGCTATTGAGAAAATGTATTCTGGTGCTAAGATCAATCTGCGAGAGGACCGTTCGGTACTGCATATTGCATTGCGCAACAGATCCAACCATCCTATCTTGGTTGATGGTAAAGATGTTATGCCAGCTGTCAACCAGGTCCTGGACCAAATGAAAATCTTCTCTGAAAAAGTAATTAGTGGAGAATGGAGGGGTTATACCGGGAAATCAATCACCGATATTGTAAATATCGGTATTGGCGGATCGGATCTTGGCCCGTTAATGGTGACGGAAGCTTTAAAGCCTTACAAAAAAGAGCATTTAAATGTTCACTTTGTTTCCAATGTTGACGGTACTCATATCGCCGAGACACTAAAAAAGATCAAGCCGGAAACAACGTTGTTCATGATAGCATCCAAAACCTTCACCACTCAAGAGACTATGACAAACGCTGAGACGGCCAAAAATTGGTTCGTTAGTTCAGCCAGAGATGTATCGGAGGTGAGCAAGCATTTTGTAGCCATCAGCACCAATCGGGAAGCAGTGGTCTCCTTTGGCATTGATCCCGACAATATGTTTCAGTTTTGGGATTGGGTCGGCGGTCGATATTCACTTTGGTCTTCAATAGGGTTATCCATCGCCTGCAGTCTGGGATTTGAAAACTTTATGGCCTTGCTGGAAGGAGCCCATGCAATGGACGAACATTTTAAAACCACACCATTTGAATCGAATATTCCGGTGGTCCTGGCGTTGATAAGCTTATGGTATATCAATTTCTTTGATGCACGAACCGAAGCTATTCTGCCCTATGACCAATACATGCATCGTTTTGCCGCCTATTTTCAACAGGGGAATATGGAAAGCAATGGTAAATATGTGGATCGGGATTCCAAAGAAGTGACTTACGCCACCGGGCCGGTGATTTGGGGTGAACCAGGAACTAATGGGCAGCATGCCTTTTATCAATTGATCCATCAGGGCACCCAATTGATCCCATGTGACTTTCTAGCCCCAGCTATTACCCATAATCCAATTGGTGATCATCATGCAAAACTGCTATCTAACTTCTTTGCACAAACCGAAGCACTAATGAATGGCAAAACGTTGGAAGAAGTAAAAACTGAGTTGGAGCAACAGGGAAAAACCCAGGTGGAAATAGAAGAGCTAGCCCCGTTTAAGGTTTTTAGTGGTAACAAACCTACCAACTCCGTTCTTTTTAAGAAACTGACACCTAGAGCCTTGGGTAGCTTGATAGCCATGTATGAACATAAGATCTTTGTACAAGGAGTAATTTGGAATATCTTTAGCTTTGACCAATGGGGCGTAGAACTAGGCAAAGTGTTGGCCAAAAAAATTCTACCCGAGCTTGAGGATGATTCCGAGGTAACTGATCATGACAGTTCCACTAATGGATTGATCAATACTTACAAAGCAATGAGGAACTAGTATCTAGTGGTGGGTATCAAGTACCATAAAGAATTGGAAATCATAACCGATCGATTGCTAATCACAGATATCTCTACGGAACATCTGCCTTTTGTGCACGAGCTACTTACCGAACCGGAGGTCACCCGTTATAACACATTACCTATTCCGGATGATCGATCAAACACACGACATTGGATCGACAGTTGGGTAATTGAAAATAAAACCAGGCCTAGGTTGGATTATACATTAGCGGTGAAACTATCCGTTAACAATGAGATCTTTGGCTTGTTAGGCCTCAAGCTACATCCTGAAGTTGAGCAGGGGGAAGTTTGGTACAAGCTACATCCGGATCATTGGGGGAATGGCTATGGCCAAGAGTCGCTGCTTGCACTGCTGCAGTTCGGCTTTCAGTCTTTGAACCTGCATCGTATTGAAGCAGGAACAGCAATCGAGAATATCGCCTCCTGGAAAGTGATGGAAAAGGCTGGCATGATCCGTGAGGCCACCAGAAAGCAAGCCCTGTTTATCAGAGGAACTTGGTATGATCACTACCAATATGGCCTGCTTCAGCAGGACTTTAATGGTATCGGGTAGTTAATAGCAGGTATCCAGGACTTACCATTATTACTTTTATCTTTATACTTTTGTCTAAATACTTGATACTAGTATGTATCCATTAAAATTCAAGCCGATCTTCAAGGAGAAGATGTGGGGTGGCCAAAAGATCAAAACTGAACTAGGCAAGGACTTTAGCCCACTACCAAATTGCGGCGAAACCTGGGAGATTTCAGGTGTAGAAGGAAACATTTCCCAGGTAGCCGAAGGATCTTTGGAGGGTAGATGTTTACCCGATCTGATCGAAGAATACAAAGAAGAACTTGTAGGAAAAAAGGTATACCAAACTTACGGCAATGAGTTTCCACTGCTAGTAAAATTCCTCGATGCTAATCTTGACTTATCCATACAGGTACATCCTGATGATGACCTGGCTAGGGAAAGGCATAATGGAAAAGGTAAAACTGAAATGTGGTACATCTTTCAGGCCGATCCGGGAGCCAAGCTAATTGCAGGATTTAATCAGCCACTTACCAAGGAGCAATATCTAAAGCACCTCGAAGACCAAAAACTTGACTTGATTCTCAATCAGGAATCGGTTCAGGCAGATGAGAGTTACTTTATACCTGCCGGAAGAGTACATACTATTGGAAAAGGGTTGCTTTTAGCGGAGATCCAGCAAACCTCCGATATCACCTACCGGATCTATGATTTTGACCGTGTAGATGATCGTGGAAATAAGAGGGAACTACACACTGAGCTGGCATTGGATGCTATCGATTATCAACATTATTCTGAGTATAAAACTTCCTATGATCAAGGCATCAATCAGATGGTAAACCTTGCCTCATGTCCTTATTTCACCACCAATCGTTTGTATTTTGATCAAGCAGTGGAACGCAACTACGAAAAGTTAGATTCGTTTGTTATTTATGTTTGTGTAGAGGGGAAACTCCAGCTTCAATACGATGGTGAAAGCATGCAGGTAACGAAAGGCGATGTTATTCTGTTGCCCGCATGCATTAAAGAGGTAGTACTTGTAGCCGAACCTTCCTTCAAACTTTTAGAGTCCTATATTGATTGACACATTTGAATGCTATAGCCAATAAAGAAGTCTATTTCAAATCCTTAGGCCTGATCGACTATCAGGAATCCTGGGATTACCAGGAACAACTTTTGAAAAGAGTGGTAGCTGTTAAAGTGGCCAACCGCAAGCTACCTCCGGAATCTCAACAACCAACACCTAACTATTTGATCTTTTGCCAACATCCTCACGTATATACTTTAGGTAAAAGCGGATCTGAGGAAAACCTGTTGCTGGACCAAGAAGGCTTGACCACTCAAGATGCAAGATTCTATCGGATCAATCGCGGTGGTGATATTACCTACCATGGACCCGGCCAGATCGTTGGATATCCCATATTGGATCTTGACAATTTCTTTACCGACATACACCGCTATTTACGGACATTGGAAGAGGCAGTAATACTAACTTTGAAAGACTACGGATTGGAAGCGGGAAGGATTGACGGACTTACTGGGGTATGGCTGGATTATCAACAGTTAGATGGAATGGAACCTCGCAAGATATGCGCTCTGGGAGTGAAAGCCAGCCGGTGGGTGACTATGCATGGTTTTTCCTTTAATGTCAATACTGATCTATCATATTTTGACTATATCATTCCTTGTGGTATCGAAGACAAAGCCGTTACCACATTGGCTAAAGAATTAGGCAGGAAAGTGGATCTGATGGAAGTAGGCGAAAAGCTCAAGACCCATCTCGGCCATTTGTTCGGAATGACCTTTCGCAACCACTAATCAAACCATCCTATGGAAGAGCATTATCTGGATCATATAAAAAAGCAATTCCTATACTATCGACAGCTTGGACAAAAGACCTTTGATCAAGTTCCAGAGGAGAAATTTTTTTGGCAGTATAATGAACAAACTAACAGTATGGCCATTATTGTCAATCATCTATGGGGAAATATGCTTTCCCGATGGACTGATTTTCTTGGCAGCGACGGTGAAAAAGAATGGCGCAACAGGGATCTAGAATTTGAACCTGTAATTAATAGTAAACAGGAGTTGCTGGAAAAATGGAATGAAGGATGGGATTGTCTTTTTGCTGCCATCAATGGTTTGAGACCTGAAGATCTTAATAAAACCATTTACATTAGAAACCTTGGACATACTGTAGACGAAGCCATCGACCGCCAGCTTGCACACTATGCCTACCATGTGGGTCAAATTGTGATCCTCGGAGTAATGATCCAGGGACCACAATGGAATAGCCTATCTATTCCCAAAGGAACCTCTAAAGATTATAACCAGAAGAAATTTGCAAAACCCAAGCGAAAAGAGCACTTTACCGATGAGTTTTTGAGTGGCAGCGAGGATGCTCCGGAGTAAAATGGATCAAGATATAAGCAACATACTATTCCTTGATATCGAGACAGTGGCAGGAAAGCCCTCCTACCAAGACCTTGATGAGAGAGTGCAAGAGCACTGGAATAAAAAGGCGGGATTCATTCAAAGAGAAGGTGATCTGACTCCCGATGAATTGTACTACCAAAGGGCGGGGATCTACGCGGAGTTCGGCAAAATCGTGACTATTGCGGTCGGCTATATCACCGAGCTGGGTGATCACCGGCAATTAAGAGTTAAGGCCTTTTCCGATGACAACGAAGAGGCGCTCCTGGTAGAGTTTAAAACGCTGTTGGATAAAAAATTTGATCCCGAAACATTATTACTTTGTGCTCACAATGGGAAGGAGTTTGACTTTCCCTACATCTGCCGCCGTATGTTGATCAATGGTGTATCACTACCATATGTGTTAGATATTACCGGTAAGAAGCCGTGGGAGGTACGTCATCTTGATACCATGGAAATGTGGAAGTTTGGGGATCGGAAAAACTTTACCTCTCTTGATCTGCTTGCCACTATTTTTAATATTGATACCAGCAAGGGAGATATTGATGGCAGCCAGGTAACGCCAGTGTACTATGAAGAAAACGATCTTGAGCGCATTACTGAGTACTGTAAACGTGATGTAGTGGTTACAGCTCAATTATTTTTAAAGTTTCAAACGCTTCCAGCCATCAAACCTGAAAATGTATATATTCTGTAAGGAACAATGTTTATTAAGCTATAGACATTGGAGAAAAACCCAGCCTATACCAAAATAATATTGACCAAAAATGGGTAGCTTTGTTTGCAATGGCAGGCACCTATAATATACGGCTAAATCATCTTTTTTTGAATGTCAGCAATTGACCTCCAGGAAGACCTTATTTTAGAGGTCAAAAATCTTCATACTAGTTTTCATACTCCAGGTGGAATTGTAAATGCCGTAGATGGTATTGACTTTAAGTTACACAAGGGTGAAACCATTGGTATCGTGGGAGAATCCGGTTCGGGGAAGTCGGTAACCGCACTTTCCATTATGAATCTGATACCATCGCCCCCTGGGCAGATCACGGGAGGGAACATTTATTTTAATTCCCGTGAATTCGGTGCTATTGATCTAACCACACTTTCGCCAAGATCCATGCGCAAGATCAGGGGCAATGAAATTTCTATGATCTTTCAAGAGCCCATGACCTCACTTAATCCAGTGTACACCTGTGGCAACCAGGTGGTAGAAGCGATTATGGTAAATCAAGAGGTAAGCCGAGCAGAAGCAAAAGCGTTTACTTTGGAAAAATTCAACAAGGCGCATTTAAGCCAACCCAATGTGATCTTCGATGCCTACCCTCATCAAATCTCAGGAGGGCAAAAGCAACGGGTAATGATCGCTATGGGTATGGTATGCCAGCCTTCGATTTTGATCGCTGATGAACCAACTACTGCATTGGACGTAACTGTTCAGTCCAGTATTCTAGAGTTAATGGGGGAAATGCATTTAGAGAGGGAGACCTCTATCATTTTCATCTCTCATGACCTGGGAGTTATTGCTGAGATCGCCGACCAGGTATTGGTCATGTATCAGGGTAAAATAGTAGAAGCCGGACCAATTTGGGATATCTATTCAAATCCGCAGCATCCTTATACCAAGGGGTTGTTAGCTTGTCGTCCGCGTATGGACTTTAAAATGAAAACCCTTCCGGTGATTGACGACTTTATGGATGTGGATGATCAAGGACTGATCACGGAGAAGTCGCAAAGATATAATTCAGTAGGACAAGCGTTGCTTTTAAATGTGCAGAGTGAAGAGGAAATCATAAAACGCCAACAAGAACTTGCTTCCCAAGAACCGCTTCTGGAAGTAAAAAATTTGAAAACCCATTTTCCATTAGAACGAAATCTTTGGGGCAAACCTAAAAGCTTCATAAAAGCGGTCGATGACGTAAGCTTTAAGCTCTATCCAGGAGAAACCTTAGGGCTGGTAGGAGAATCGGGATGCGGAAAAACGACCTTAGGAAGAAGCATTCTTCGCTTGATCGAACCAACAGATGGTGAGATCAACTTTGACGGTCAAGGGTTGCAGGACTTAAGCCCTCAACAAATGCGTGCATTAAGGAAGGAGATGCAAATTGTATTTCAGGATCCTTACTCGTCGCTTAACCCAAGGGTCACCATTGGGGAAGCCCTTATGGAACCTATGAGAGTGCATGGAGTGCTGTCCAATTTCAAACACCGCAAAGAGCGGGTGATGGAACTACTGGAAACTGTGAATCTTCAAAGAGACTACTTTAATAGGTATCCTCATGAATTTTCCGGTGGGCAGCGACAACGGATCAGCATTGCACGGTCCTTGGCTTTGAATCCGAAGTTTATTATTTGTGATGAGTCGGTTTCCGCTTTGGATGTCTCGGTGCAGGCACAGGCACTGAATCTATTGAATGACTTGAAAGTCAAGTTTAACATTACCTACATTTTTATTTCCCATGATCTGTCTGTAATTAAATTTATGGCCGATCGTATTTTAGTAATGAAAGCGGGGAAGATTGAAGAAGAAGGATATCCTGAGACCATCTATGAACAACCTTCTTCAGAATATACCAAACAGTTAATTGCTGCCATTCCAAAAGGCAGCTTAGAAGATATTAGAAAAGCACAGCTGAAAAGAAGGCTGTTACACGCCTAACATTATGGCAAAGAAAAGAAGAAACAAACAAAGAAAACCAAAGATCAAGACTGGCC
>JBPCUG010000194.1:0-2966 GCA_051011275.1 Cyclobacteriaceae bacterium
GTTATATGCAGAGCAGAAGGTACTGTGGCGGAGGTGTTCACTACCAAAACATCTCCCGACCGAAGGTAACGATCCAGCTGATTGAAGACAGCATGCTGGGGAGATTTTGCTCCACTGGTAACTAATAGCCTTACCTGATCCCGTCGTAGGTTACGCGCTTCGGTGGGCTTTGGACAAGCTAGATAATCTGGCAAGTCAAATTGTATAAGTGATTGAGTTAAAGTACTCATGTTAGTTGCGCTTTAAAGGATTCAACCGTATAACGACCGCTTGAAAAATCGTTTTCAATAAGTTGGAGAATAGCTGGAACCGCATGTTTAGCAGGGAACGGACGATCTGAAATGTCTTGGCCGGGAAAAGCCGCCTGATGCATATCGGTACGCATATCCCCTGGGTCAAATGAGTAAAAATAGTATTGGGGATTTTCCTTTGCTAAGATGGCCGTCAGATGATCCAACCCCGCCTTACTAGCTCCGTAAGCACCCCAAGTTTCATAAGCCTCCACTCCGGCGTCACTGCTGATATTAATTACTTTAGCTGCCTTATGTAGATGCGGCAGTATTTTTTGCAGAATAGAAAGGGGAGCAATCATATTGGTTTTTAAGACCGAAGCCAGTTCATCAATTTGATAATCAAATAGGTGGGGCATGGGCGTTATGCCCAAAGTAGAAGCATTGTTAACCGCAAGATCCAATTTCCAATCATTTGCTTTTAAGATCCTCGTGAATTCCATGAGGTGCTTTTCATTCTGCACATCTCCTGGTATGGATATAACTTCGGTCAACTTATCCAACTTTTCCTTGGCATAAAACAGTGGCCGATCATGCCTGGCATTAATCAACAAGCGCCATCCCATTCTAGCAAGATTTTCAGCTAAGGAATACCCAAAGCCTTTGGATGCTCCGGTTATTAAAGCGGTTTTTCCGTTTTTCATAGTATTGGTCTTTTGCATTGGGTACAAATATCTATCAGTCTTAATAGATAAAAAACGGACCAAGGGATAGAAGCATGACTGTACCTAGGTACAGGATAAGGTCGGTCAAAGCCCTAAGAGCCCTCGTTGCAATGCGGTCTCGACTGCTTCAGTACGGGTACGGGCTAAAAGTTTTGATAAAATAGATGACATATGAAATTTGACCGTACGCTCGGCAATGAAAAGTTGTTCTGCAATTCGTTTGTTGGTATATCCTTTCTTTACCAGGCCAAGCACTTGCAGTTCTCTACTGGTCAATGGAGAGGTTGGGTAATGGAATTTTTGTTTTCCAGATCCGCTCGGCTTCTCACTATTCGCCTCATTAGAAATTAGTGATAACTGCTGATCCATCTCTTCTGTTTGATAAAGTAATTGCTGTATACTTTTTTTAATTTTGGCTAACTGTTTTTTATCGATCAAAGACTTGGCAGCTTGAAGATCGGATATAAGCATTTTCAACTTAGGGTGAAGCACTCGCTCCAATACTTCATAGATAGCATTGTTTTGAGAAGACCTCATTCCCAGCGATTCCTGCATCCGGGTTCTTTGAATTACCATACCAATAAGTTCTGAGATGGTGTTCAAAATGGATAACTGCTTTTCATTCAACTGCTGCTTTTCCTTGCTTACTAAATTGATCAGTCCAACTTTTTGTCCATTAGTGGTTATGGGAATGGTAGCGTGGAACTTCAGGTCTCTGGTGCCTGATTTCAAATCCTTGAGACGCGAACAAGCAATCTCGCTGATATTCCTAGCTTCTCCAATATCATTTGAAAAGTACTGATCAATACAATAACACCAGCCTGAGAGTCGCTCAGGACGATTGCTCAAGGCAGGGGGTAGGTTGTAAGATGCGATCAGGTAAACCGACTTTACCCCTTCTTGTACCATCCAAATCCACCCGGTTTCAAGATTTAGCAGCTCTACTGTTTTTTCCAAAGCTTTTCTTAAAGCGGAATGCAAGGAGAATTCCTTATTCAAATGACTGGCAATCTGATATAGATGAGAAAAGTATTCCTTGTCACTCATTGCTTTGGTGGTATGGTGTTTTGATCAAACTTGACATAGCCAAGTTACCGATTCGTCTAAAAAAATTTATAAGCTTGTGTTGAAATCGGCTTAAAAACAAAACCCCAGCGAAAAACTGGGGCTAAAATGAGTAAAAATTCTTTATGCGCCTGGGAATCCTGGTGATGCCATTATTTCCTTAATCTGATCGGTATGTCTAGCAGTATGCCCGGACATGAAGAGAATTAGCTGATAGGAGTCCACTTTACCGAAAGGGAAATCAAAGTACCTGTTCCTTAAATCGTCCTTCGTGGATGCTAAATAAGCTTTGTTGGAGGCTCTCTTCGATTTAAACTCATCTATAGAACCTTGATATGAACCAAATTTTCCTCTAGGCGTCAATTCTTCCTGAGTTTTTACCTTTCGTTCCCTGCTGGTGATCAATCCAACTACCTGGTCATCTGACATGGCTACTGAATCTCTGAGGGAAGGGTCGGGGTTATTTTGCAGCGTCATTTGAACCAGGCCAAAAAGACTGGTTTCTGCAATGGCTATATGCTCAACACATTGGGCAATAGACCAGGCATCTTCCGAGGAGCGAAAATTCAATTGCTCTTTAGATAATCCTACCACAGTCTTCATCAGTTGGTCTTGAGTACTTTTTAGATGGTCGAGTGCTTTGCTTCTCTCTACCTTGGTCATTTCTTGAGCTAAGATGGTACCGCTGGTTAGCACAAAAGCCACGCAAGCAATCAGGTTTAGGGTCCTTTTCATTTGATTGATGTTTGTTTCATATGCACAAATATCCATACCGATTAACGGGTATCAAATGGACTTTAGACTAGAAGCCAACCTGTACTATAGTCTGGGAACCTATTTTTGTAAAAGGCAATATGGTACCACAAGATGATTCAATTTAGCGCAACAGCGAGATAAAAAGTAACCATATTTCGAAGTTTGTTCGTCAAAACATAAAGGATTAGAA
>JBPCUG010000195.1:0-3802 GCA_051011275.1 Cyclobacteriaceae bacterium
CTTCTTAGCTACTACCTTAGTAGTCGATCCATCAGGGTTCTTCTTACCTGCTACTCGGTATTTATCACCATTGGGTTTGTTTACACCAGCTGCACGTTTTTTAGTTCCATCAGCTTTGTTCACACCATAGGCTCTCTTCTTGGTGCCATCAGGCTTATTAACACCAACTGCCCGGTATTTATCTCCATCTGCTTGGTTTACCCCAACTGCACGTTTCTTTGTACCGTCAGCCTTGTTTACTCCGGCGGCTCGGTATTTGTCGCCATCGGCTTGGTTCACGCCGACAGCGCGTTTTTTAGTTCCATCAGCCTTGTTTACTCCAACAGCACGTTTTTTGGTTCCATCGGCTTTATTGACGCCGGCAGCTCGGTATTTATCACCATCCGCCTGATTAACGCCTACGGCTCTCTTTACATCGCCATCTACTTCTTTTTTGGTTACAGCAACATTCTTATTACCTTCAGCATCTTCTGCTTTTTTGATCACAGTAACGTTGCCCTCTTTGTCCTTATAAATTTTCCTGTCCGTTTGTTGCGCGATAACGCTAAAACTAAAAACAGTCATTATTAAGGTTGCACAGATCGTATTAAATAATTTCATCTTCTTTTTTTTATTTGAATTCGGTTCTTTGACTGGCACGACAGCAAAAGGTTTAAAATACCTCTGGGATTTTTTGCCAGGGATAACCTAATTGCCCGTAAAACAATAGTTAAGGCTTATCTTCCAGACATATATCCTAAAGTTAATTAATACGAGCCTGGCCCAAAAACCCGATTTTGTCGAGATATTACATGAGATAGTACTGGAAAGGTTTTACCTCAATGAGGTACCTGCTCTAGTTGCAATTAGTTCAATGGGCTTCGAGGGGCAAGAGTATAAAACATCAGTTACTCTCGCTGCATAAAAATAGTTTGGGTTACTCCTGTATAATGATCGGTAAAGGTTGAGGTAATGCTTCTACCTGTAGCATCTATTTTAAAAGAACCATTACCTTGAGTACCCATCAGAGTTGCGTAATTATATACTGCGGAATTTCCTTGCAGATTCCCCTGCCCCTCAGCAGAAACAGAACCGTATGAAATTTCCTGGAAAGTAAAATGGGCGCCTTGCTGCTGTATGTGGTAAGTGGCTTGGGTTTGGGGATCTACCCAATAACCATTGATATCTATTATAGGTGATTTGACCTCCGGAGGCTCTGAGTAAGCCTCTGCTGCAATTTCATCCACCACATCAACCTCGGCTAAGTTGGTGGAACTTTCACTTATTAACCGAATGCCTCCTGGGCTACTGGATTGGTCAGTTTCAGCTGCACCACCTTTACGGTCTAATCCCAAGTGAAAAAGGATCATCGAAGTAAGGACGGTTGTAGCGACACCTACGATAATTGGTTTGATAACGCCATTGGATTTCTTTGATTCTGACATACCATGAAAAGATGGATAAGATTTATGTCGGAAATACATGGTGGTAACCCAATTGATAGAGAAATTAATGGGATATTGGAATAACCAGGTGATATTATGCACAAAGATCTTCCAATGCCGGCTCCAGGTTACCGAAATCGAATACAAATCCACTTTGCTCCAGTTTGGTTGGAAGCACCCAACGGCTTTTAAGCACCAATTCCGCTTCAGTACCGATAAGCCAAGCCCCAAGGCTTAACAAGAACTTTGGTATAGGCAACCCAAAAGGTATCTTCTTAATTCTTCTTAATAAGGCCATCAGTTTCCAGTTAGCAACTGGATGGGGTGAAGCAGCATTGTAAGTGCCTATGATCTGTGGTTTGTTCAAACAAAAGTGGAGTATATTTACAAAATCTTGCTCGTGGATCCAGCTTACCATTTGTGAGCCATTGCCCTGTCTGCCCCCCATACCCATACTGACCAATTTTAGCATTGGTGGTAAGGCTTGGCCATCTGCGCCTAATACTACAGCAATTCTCAGGAGTATTTTTCGCGTATGCGGGGTGTATAGGTCATTGAAGGTGCGTTCCCATTTTTGGCAAACATCCACTGAAAAGCCAGTACCATATTCCCCAGTGGCTTCGTCCATGGGTCGATCTAAGGCATCACGGTATATAGTAGCTGAAGCTGCATTGACCCAAGCCTTGGGAGGCTTTATACATTGGTTTACCGCTACTCCTAATATAGCGGTTGATCTTACCCTGGAGTTATAGATCTCCCTTTTGTTCTTTTCGTTGTATCTGCAATCGACGGACTTGCCCGCCAGGTTGATCAAGGCTTCTGCATTTTCCAATTCTGAAGCCCAAGAGCCTAAAGTTTGACCGTCCCAGGGTACATATTTGATATGAGATTTATCGGCCACCTTTCTCCGAGTGAGCACGACCCATTTGATATTTTGGCTGGGATAGCGCTTCATAATGCTGCGTCCCAAAAAACCATTTCCTCCGGCTATCACAATTTTCTTTTTCATGATGTTACCAGATAATTAAAGTTAGAACCATAAGTCGGTAGAGTACCCAGGTTAAAGATAATACCCAAAGCAAACCAAGATGCTTTACCCTTCTGATATGCTCTACCAGCATAAAAGAAACAACAATACCAAACCAGCTCAGGTAGACTAACGCAGGTACCTCTGGAATAAGTAAGCTTAAACCCAAAGGAGGGACCAGTAGCAATGCCCCAGCTAGAGACACTGTCATCAAATGACCCAAATAGTGTAGTTTGCGAGGTTGGCCAAAAAGAAATAAAACCGAAGACTGGAATGCGATTTGCCCACCACAAATAAGGAATTCTCTCCCAAAACTGTTGGCCGATACATAAGCGACAAGTGTTTGCGCATAATAAGTAAGTACCAGCGAAGTAACCAACCAAGAAAATAGAATGTAAGCCCAACGGTAGCCCACTCGAAGTGATGGGGTACAGCTGTTAGCTGCTTCAAAGGTGGTTCCGGGGGCAATCACTTTCCGGTTATAGGATACAAAAGCATATAACTTGCTCATCAACCAGCGAAATGGGGCTAGTTTGAAAAGGGGCCAAAGCCAAACAAACCGATGGCCAATCACATTGAAAAGGCTGTCGATACCATAGGTTACAGTCCCTTCTTTGGTATTTATTAGTGCGATCTCGTTACATGCCCGATCACGATCTATGTTGCACTCCAAAGGAGCATGGAGATCTGTGAAGCGTACCCGGCCGTCTTTCCCTAGCATCTTAGTATCGACAAATGCTTTAGTATACAAATCACACATAGGGCATTGATCGTCGTAGATGATCACATGGTCTTTTAGGATTTTCATTTCTCAAACTTTCAGTAATTATTGAAACTTTCAGTATATTTTACGGAGGAGGGCCCATAAAGTTTCTAAAGTTTCAATCTTTTATGAAAGTTTGTGGATGGGTCTGTGACCAGTAGAACGAGCTTAGGATTCCCTTTGGCTGACAAATTTTTCAGCGGGAATCCCTGCGTTTTCAGCTTTCTTAGCTTTGTCCTTTTCCAAAAAGATCCAAATGGAATAAGCACCTAAAGCCGTACCAAAAGGAAAGCTCAGCAAATGGAGGATACCCATAACCATGGCAAATGGCAAACCCCAGTTTTTTTTCTTCAAGACAGCAAAGCCGGCAACGACGCTGGGAAGACCCAACAGAACCAAGAAGGATCCTACGAGAATTGCAATGAGAGGCAATACTACCTCTGCATCCGGGTCACCTGAAACGGTGCCAACTACAGTGAGCACTACATAAACGATAACGGCAGGCACTAGCATCAAAGCGCCATATACTAGATGGCCAATACCCATGGCTCTTATATGGCCATCTAAATCTGATTGAGTCATAATAAT
>JBPCUG010000196.1:0-11248 GCA_051011275.1 Cyclobacteriaceae bacterium
TACCAGGTAATGTAGCTATGACATTACGGGAAACATCTTCTTTGATCTGGTTATCAAGCTCCAGCCAAACTTTCAGATTGTTAAGTAGCACTGGTTTGAACCCCGGCGCTTTTGCTTGCTCCAAAAGTGCGGTATCTACTTCAGCAAAAGTAAGTAGTTCCTTGGCAACGTCAAGAGAAAGCCAACCTTCGAAAGCACAACGGGATTTATTATTGTCAGCGGCTTTCATATACTGGCTAGGACCTGTCCATCCACCTTTCACAACTCCCCATGGATAACCGGCCGGACCGGTGTCGTGAACTATCAGCACTCCAGTTGCTCCTTGCTTGGCTGCTTCTTCATATTTATAGGTCCACCGACCATAGTAGGTCATGGTATTACCCTTAAAAAAAGAAGCATCGTTAGAGCCGTAGCCAGGGTCATTAACCATAACCACAACTGTTTTTCCTTTTACATCCAAACCTTCATAGTCATTCCAGTTGTATTCAGGGGCTACAATTCCGTAACCGGCAAAGACCAAAGGAGAACCTTCAACCTTAATGTTCTCTGCAACCCTTCTGGTCAGCGCTACAAATTCTTCTCCGAAGATGGGTTTGATCTTCACTGAATCAGCAGACTTGGCTAACACCATATCGCCGGTAACTTGAGAATTGATCTCTACAAGTGGTACCTCTTGGAAATAAGTTTCTCCGTTACCTGGCTCTAAACCTAAGGCCTTGAATTGATCTTCTATATAAGCCACTGTCTTTTCCTCTCCGATTGTAAATGGCAATCTTCCTTGAAATTCATCGGAAGCAAGCACCTCAATATGTTGAGCTAAACCTTCAGCATCAATATGTTTAGTGGCTTCAGAGAGTCCATTACTTTCTTCTGCGGTTTGGCAGGAAAACAATAACAGCAAAAGGGCAAGACAGTAAACTTGGGTTATGGAATTCATTGGGCTTAAGTTTGATCCGGGCAAGATACGAAAAATAAGGTATGCCCAAAAAACAAAAAGCCAACCCTGAATTAAATCGAGGTTGGCATCTGTTCGTTTAAATTAGACTTATTGACTGTAGAATTACAATCGAGAAATTATCCTTTTTACATCTTTCAGAGGAAGTCCAAGCTTTCCTTTGATCCTTTCCAATAACTGTAACTCCTGACCTTCGATGTATTGCAAATCGCCTTCATCCAATACGGTGTATTGTTGTTGCAATTTGCGCTTCATTCCTTCCCAGGCATGTTGCACATTGCGCTGTTCCATACGTAATAATTTTAAGGGTACGATATCCTTGGCACAATGCATGCCAAAATCAGATCAAAAAATCATATGCATCTGACAATCAGAGATATAAATCTGATAGGAAAACCTTACGTACCCTCATATTGATAAGGATTAGTATCAATATGATAGCTATTTACTATTTAGGTTAATAGATCCATTGGCGGTACTTACGCCACAAAAATGACTGGGAAGCTCCTAACAGGTAAAGGCCATATAAAATATAATAGACCATCTGTAATCGAAAAATTCCGCTTCTTTTGTATTGTCTGGCACTAGTGACCACGGACTGATCCAATACCTTAAACTGACCTACTTTTTGTAGTCTTGTGATGATCTCCTGATCTTCAAGCAAAATACGTTTAGGATCGAACCCGGAGATCAGCCTGAAAGCCGAGGCAGTAACATACAAGCTTTGATCGCCGAAACGGAAGGCATTTATATTGAAACGGGTAAACCAACTATTAAAGTTGAGAAACCAATGTGACAAATCAAATTTTAGCCTGAAACATCCTGAGGTTACCCCAGAATGGATCGAAGACAATATTATCTTCGCAAACCCCTTTGGCGGAAAGGTATCGGCATGCAAAAAGTAGAGTACTTCGGACTGCGCATGGCTAGCCCCCAGGTTCATTTGCAAAGACCTGCTTTTCAACTTTGAAGATATTACAGTTGCACCTGCTTGTTCTGCCTCTAGCTTAGTATTGTCTTTACTCCCACCGTCCGCTATTATGATCTCTGCTATGTAATTGCAAGAACTGTCATTTTGCAGGTAATGAACTAGGCCAGCGATGCAATCCTCTTCATTATAAGTGGGAATAATTACAGAGATTTTATTTGAAAAAAAAGGGGATGACATCACCTTCTATTCTAAATGAGCGACCTTAATGTTTTCCAATTCTATTCTTGAAAGCTCAGGAAGTGCATCAGCAGCAAATAAACTATCATAATCCGCGATGGAAAAAGGGCCATTTGGTTCTTCGTAATTGATGTAATCAGCGAATCTTAACCCATCGATATTACGGATATTGTAAGGCGCTCGAAACCGCTTACCACCTCCGTCAGTGTGATACACATAGGCCAGGTAATCCATGGTATGGTTTTCCGGATGGATCCAGTAAATAAAAACATCTTCATAGTCCTCACCTCCCCCTTCTTCCTGAAAGGTTACTTCAATTTTGTGATAGTCTTGCCCCTTGATCTGCGCTTTCCCCAGGTATTTTTTATTTACCGATCGATCATTTAGCTTAAAAGGCAAAAAAGCAAAGTACATAACGGAGTTTATGGACCGAGAATATGCTGCCACCTTCTTATCCGTTACCTTAGCAACCACACCATTTATTGTGCGGGTGAAGCCATCATTGGTTAATACATCACGCACCTGGTTGGTTGAATCTTGAAAATGGCGCTCGTATTTATAGGCTCCTCGATTATAATAACTCTTATAGTGGCGGTCACGGAAGTCAAACTCAACCTCCACGGCATTGTATAATTCCCCCCCGTGAAGTTCAATGACCCGATCAATTATTTCTGTGGCATCAGGCTTTTGGCAGGCAGCTGCCATAAATACAAAGGCAAGCGCTATAAACTTCGATATCGATCTTGTTATCATATTTATCAAACAAATCTCAACCATATTAATTTCAATAATGTGAAAATTTTTTGTATTTTAAGTTGATTAACCCTAAACATTTATGACTATGGACGCCATTCACAAAATTGAGCACTGGGCCGATACGCATCATCCTATTTGGCTGGACTACTTACGAGTTGCTTTAGGACTGTTTATACTTTACAAGGGCTTGATCTTTATTATGGACACCAATGCGCTAATGTCTATACTTGAGGGCAGTAGTTTTGGGGCTTTTGCAAACCAGGCTTGGGTCCATATTGTGGCTTTCGTCCACTTGATGGGTGGGCTGCTAATCGCCATGGGGTTACTTACCCGATTTGCAGTAGCACTTCAAATTCCTATTCTTATTGGAGCTATACTATTTGTAAATGCTCAATCCGGTTTCTTTTCTGCCGCCAACAACCTTGAACTGGAAATTTCATTGGTCGTTTTAGCTGCATTAATTGTCTTTTTAATATATGGAAGTGGGAAGTTTTCTGTGGATGAGTATATGCGAAAACATCCTCATAGTTGAGGACAAAGAAAGAGCGGTCCAAAAATTGAACCGCTCTTACATCAACAACTTACTTTTGGGCTAATAGATCGCTGGACTCAACCAGACGAATGAATTCTGCTCGGTAACCTTCCCGATCTGTGCCTTTGGCGTCGCGCGCCATTGCCACCACTTGCTGAAAGTTGGCTTGACCCTTGAATTCGGAGTCTCTAAGCAACATGCCAAACGAAGCTACCGCCGCGGAGAACCTGAAATTATCTGAGGTTTTAGAAAGCGGTATCTGCTGATCCTTTACTACATGTTCGATCAATTGACTCTTCGATCCGCTAGTGCTCTTGTACCTTAACTTCAATGTCATCAGGTCGGTAGAGCGATAAGCTTTAGGATCAACCGTGCTACTTTGGTATTTCAGATCATCCACCGACCGAACCTCATTGTCAGTAGCTGAACCGTCGGCAGGAATGATCTCATATAAGGCAGTAACTGTATGTCCGGAGCCTAACTCTCCTGCATCTTTCTTATCATCATTGAAATCTTCATCCGCTAGCAAACGGTTTTCATACCCCAATAACCGGTAGGCCTTGACCTTTGCCGGATTGAACTCAATCTGGAGCTTCACATCCTTAGCAATAGTAAACAAAGTACCGCCAAACTCATTTACCAATACCTTCTTGGCTTCCAGGATATTGTCTATATATGCATAATTACCATTTCCTTTATCCGCCAGTACTTCCATTTTAGAATCTTTGTAGTTGCCCATACCAAAACCCAGAACGGTCAGAAAGACCCCTGATTTTCGCTTAATCTCGATCAGTCTTTCCATCTGAGCATCGCTTGAGGCTCCAACATTGAAATCGCCATCGGTAGCCAAGATCACCCGGTTATTACCATCTCGCACAAAGTTTTTTTCAGCCAATTGATATGCCAGTTTGATTCCGGCGCCACCAGCTGTAGAACCTCCGGCTTGTAGCTTATCCAATGCCGCCATGATCAGTTCGGATTGGTCGCCCTCAGTTGGAGGCAACACTACGCCAGCGGCTCCTGCATATACTACCATAGCCACTTTATCTTGTGCACGAAGTTGCTTGGCAAGCAGTTTGAAGGCAGACTTTAGCAAAGGCAATTTGTTTTGGTTATTCATTGAGCCCGACACATCGATAAGGAAGACCAAGTTTGATGGAGGCAGGTTTTCCGTTGGAATTTGCTTGCCTTGTAGACCGATGTGCAACAACCGATGTTCTTTGTTCCAGGGTGCCTGCGAAACCTCTGTAGTGACTGAGAAAGGGTCTCCCCCTTTTGGCTGAGGGTAGTCATAGGAAAAATAGTTAACCATCTCCTCGATCCTTACCGCATCCTTTGGGGGTCGCTGCGATTGATTTAAAAACCTGCGCACGTTGCTATATGAAGCTGCATCCACGTCAATTGAAAAAGTGGAAAGAGGATGTTGTTTTGGAGCCAAGAAAGTGTTTTCGTGAACAGCGGCATAGGCTTCCGTATTGTGTTGTCGCTGAGGTCTCTCATAATGGTATGGGGCACGTAGAAACCCATAAGAGGCATCGGCTGCTGCTTTCATGGACTTCTGCCTTTTTCCCTTAGCTGTTTGTACCGAAGAGGAAAGCGCTTTTCTTTCAGTCCTTGTTGCTTCTCCGGTTACTGCCACCTCTTCCGATAACTGCACTTCCTCCACTAGATGCGCATCAATAGTGGTTTTGAAACCTACCACAATCTCCTTTCGCTCAAATCCTAAGCTGGTAAACACCAAAACGGATTTAGTCGATGGCACCTCCAAAGCGTAATAGCCGTTGAGATTTGAAATTGCGCCAGTCGAAGTACCCTTTACAATAATGTTTACTCCAGGTAATCCGTGCCCGTCACTTTGTGAATAAACAGTGCCACTTATTTTAATATCAGCGGTTTGAGGCTTGCTCATGGCCAAGGAAACCACGGCCAGGAAAACGAATACATATTTTTTCATCTTTTTCAGGATTTTATTATTGAGATGCTACTTGTTTGATGATTCCATAAATCGGGACGTTTTATTTTCAAAAATCATCCGTAACTTGATGGTTATGTTCGTAAATCCATCTTCCAAGCACGAATCCATTCAGGATATGGAGCTGATACAAAAGTATCTGGAGTCGGATAATTTGGACTTTTTAGGCACCTTGTACCAACGATATATGCACTTGGTTCTAGGGGTTTGTCTAAAGTACTTCAAGGACAGAGAAGAGAGCAAAGACGCAGTAATGCAGATCTTCGAAAAGCTGATCCTAGCGGTAAAAAAGCACGAAGTAACCAACTTTAAAGGCTGGATCTCGGTGGTGGCCAGAAACCATTGCTTAATGGAACTCCGCTCGAAAAAACACAAGATAAACAGGCAGCGTTTAGAAATAAATGAACATCATGGTGTGGAAATTTCTTATCAAATGCATCCTGATGATGGAGAAGAACTGGATTTGAAGATCGGGAAAATTGAAGCCGCTTTAATAAATTTACCTGAGGAACAGCAGATTTGTATTAAACTCTTTTACTTGGAAGAAAAAAGCTATAAAACAGTAGCTGAAGAAACCGGCTATGATCTAAAGAAAGTGAAAAGCTATATTCAAAACGGCAAAAGAAACTTAAGGATCCAATTGGAAAAGGAAAATGGATAATGAAACTACCATAGCTCCTCATCTAACCGGTGAGCAATTGGAAAACTATCTTTCCGACACATTGGATGACGCCCAACGCCATCAGGTGGAGAAGCACCTTTTGTCATGTGCTTTGTGCACAGATGCAATAGAGGGGCTAACCGAGAACACACCTGCTGCTCTCTCCGATGATCTGACAGACTTAGAACGAAGGCTAAAGCAAAGGATTGATGACCAAAAGAAAGGTGAACCTATAGCCTGGCCCTATTACCGAGCTGCCGCTGTAGTAGTACTTTTAATGCTTTCCGGAGTTGTGTTTTATTTTTTGAGTTTGAATAATGACCCTTTGAACTCAGAATTGGCAATTGACCAAAAGGAGTTGGCACCAACATCAGATGAAACTGTTATTGATGATGAAATTTCAGGTCACAAGTCTACAGAAGGAGCAACTGAAGTAGTAGGCGAAAGCCGAGAGCTTATATCTACAGAAGAAGCAACTGGAGTAGCAGGCGAAAGCCGAGAGCTTATAGAAGAAAACGATGGCCGCGGTAAAATTCAGCCAACGGGTGTTCAGCGAGATAAATTAAAGGCAGCTAATGAAAGTCCTGCGATCTCAAGATCAGAAAATATTGCCGCTTCAAAGAATGTACCACAAAGAGAGGAACCACCATCTCAATTGGCTGACACAGGCGTTGAAACAGATGATGCCAGAGCAGAGGAAGAAACGAAAACGGCTGGAGCGGCAGAAGTTGCCGCAGAGGATGCTTTTGGGGAGGCGCAAAGCCCATCTCCCGAGGTAAAAACCAGACCCAAATTAGCCTATAAGCCTTTGAGATCAAAGCGGGGTGATGCCTTGCCTCAAGCAATCGTTCCTCCTGACCCTTATCGGACAATTGTAGGAAAAGTGATTTCATCCGAAAGCGGCAGGCCTCTAGCCGGTATAAAGATTGAAGTTAAAGACACTAAAATCGCCACCTTCACAGATAATGAAGGCGACTACATTTTGGCCGCTCCACTTGAGGCTCAAGCATTGGTGATGACTTTTCAAGGATACACATCTCAGGAATTACCGTTAGAGTTAGACTACGAAGAAGCCGCTGCGGATTTTCTTTCAGATACACTCGCTTCAGGCTCACTGAAGGCTGAGTCTCCCGGAGACAGTCTTAATCTTGGGATCAGCAACTATACGCTAGCGCGGGAAGATACCGAGCCAATACCGGAAGGTGGTATGGAAGCCTACGTTAAATACCTTGCTACCAATGAAAGCATAGACGAAAAACAAAGGAGGTTCGCAACCAACCTGGCCACCACTGTTGAGGTTAGTTTCACGGTTCAAGCTGACGGTAACCTTACCGATTTCGAGCTGACAAAGGAATCTCCTGATTGCAAAGATATAGTTATTGGAAAAATCCAAAAGGGTCCTAAATGGGTACCAGGCACCACTGACGCACAAAAAGCTGCAAAACGCGTAATTCTTTCAGTTCCATGTGACCTGTAGCATATCTCGTCGTCTAAATTGTAAAATGCCGAGATAAAATGGTCCTTTTCTCGGGAAAAGTGTACTCTATTTATATTTAATGATTTTTATTAATATCTTGTTAGCTTGCAGTCAATGTGCGAGCAGTAGGTTTAATGGCGGCGAACATACTTGAAAAATTGAAATTGAGAGATGAGCAAAGGCTCATCAAGAAATATTTAGCGACAAAGAAGCTTTTGTATTTAGTGGATTTATATAAGCCGTATATTCATTTGGTATATGGCATTGCCTTAAGATATGTAGACGATGACCATCAAGCGCAAATAATAACAATTAAAATTTTCAAGAAACTTGCCAGAGATTTACCTAAGCAAGAAATAAGAATATTTCAATCTTGGTTGTATATTGTGACCAAGAATTACTGTGAAAATTGGTTAATGTCTCGGAATAGCAAAGCAGAAATAGTGGAGTCAGTAACAGCTGAAGATGAAAAACAGTTTGATTTTACCCTTTATGGCAAGGATGATAGATCCTTTGAGGCGGAAATTTCAAACATGGAAAATGAAATATTAAATACTAAGAAGGAGCAAGAGAAGTGCATGGAATTATTCTTTAAAGAGCAAAAATGTTTTCAAGAAATTGCCAATATCACTGGATACCGCCTCAGCAATATAAAGAGGCACATAAAAAATGCTAAAAAGAATATAAACATTTATCACTGATCGCTAGTCAAACATCATATAGTAACGGTCTAGATCAGACCCATTTATCACAAGATTTGCTTGAAAGCTATCTTGGCCAAAAGCTTAGTTCTATGCAGATGTACCAAGTAGAAAATCATATTCTTGAATGTGATTTTTGTGGTGAAGCACTAGATGGCTTGGAGAGCAGAACACCTACCGAAATGCAAATCGCTTTTGAAAAAATTCAGCATTCTTTGGATTCAAGAAAACCAAAACAAAAGTGGTCTCCGGACATTAACTTACCCCGGTCTCCGCTACTTGGCCTTGGTTTGATCTGTCTGGTGTTGGGAGCTGTATGGCTACTGACGAGGTCTAATAATGATCAGGCAAAATTGACCTTAGGTCAGCAGTTTGAGGGACAAACCTCAACAATCGATGAAGAAACTAAAGCTGCTATCACAGAAGCTTTCACGTTAGATACTCGGTCGGTTAGAAAGCAACAAGAACCTACACCAGAACCTCAATCGGCAATAGCTCAAGCAGTAACCGAAGAAACTATGCCGTTGGACGACCAGGGTGGATCTGGTGATTCAAGAAGGATTTCAAGGGGTAAAAACGGCGGTGAAAACTCCGGCATTGAAGAGGTAGCAACACCTGAGGTATTAGATCAGAAGACCAACGCAGATACTGATATCGAACCTGCTGAAATCGAGCCTGACTTCAACCAGGTTGCCGTAGGGCAAGTATTGGATGCTAAAACAAAGGCTCCTCTGGCTAATGTATCTTTTAAAGTAGATGGCGATGGTAATCAGGTAACCTCTAACGATCAAGGATACTATAATCTTTCATTAACTGGCAGCCAAGCAATTGTGTCTATTCACTACAATGGTTTGGTTATGGACAAACTGTCAGTTGACAATGAGAACCAGCTTAAGGTATACCTGGATCTTGAACGTAAAGAGATCAGCAATATCATTTACATTACCAATGCCAATCGATTTAAATAGATGGGCCGAATTGCCTGGACCTTATTTCTATTTTTAATTCCATTTCTATTTCCCAACATTGCCAGTCCATCTCAGGATGAGGGCAGCGCTATTGTAGGGCGTTGGTTAAGAGAAGACAAGAAGAATTACATTGTTGAGATCTACAAATGTGGGGAAAAGTATTGTGGGAAGATTGTCTGGATGAAAGAACCAAATGACGAACAAGGCAATCCCAGAAAAGACTTAGAAAACCCCGATCAAGACCTACGTGGCCAACCTCTAATAGGTCTGGATGTGTTGGAAAGTTTTGCCTTTTTGGGGCAAAAAAAATGGGACGGCGGCACCATATATAGCTTTAATCGCGGCAAAAAATACAACGCTAAAATAAGCATGGACGGTGCAAAATTGCAGCTAACTGCATCCATTTTATTCTTTTCTAGAACCTATAGCTGGATTAAGGTAAAATAATGCCTTCAATCACTACAAACTAACAATCATGGATTCAATCATCAGCTTCTTTAGTGGTATGCCTTGGTGGATCTACCTACTGATTTTCTTATTTATTATTGTGATCAGGGATATATTTTTTAATAAGGAACATACCATCAAGCACAATTTTCCATTGATTGGCCACATCAGATACCTCTTGGAATCCATAGGCCCTGAATTACGGCAATATATTGTAGCTAACAACCGCGAGGAACTGCCTTTTAATCGCAGCCAACGATCATGGATCTATGCCTCAGCAAAAAATGAGAACAACTATCAAGGTTTCGGAACTGACCAAGACCAGCACCAACCCGGGTTCGTATTTATCAATCCTACTATGATCCCGTACACAGTAGAAGAGGGTCATCCTAATCATAACGACCCCAGCTTCTGCCCTAGTGCAAAAGTAATGGGAGCATATAACCAAAGGAGAAGGCCTTATCGGCCAGGGTCGATCATCAATATCTCAGCTATGAGTTTTGGATCACTTTCGGCGAGGGCGGTGGAATCCATGAACCAAGGTGCTAAAGAAGCTGGCTGCTATCACAATACTGGCGAAGGAGGCTTATCACCTTACCATTCCAATGGGGCTGATGTGGTTTTTCATTTTGGAACCGGCTATTTTGGAATAAGAGATAATGATGGGCGATTTTCCATGCAAAAGTTAGTCGAGTTAGTAGAAGCTAACTCATTTATTAGAGCCATCGAAGTTAAACTATCACAAGGCGCTAAACCAGGTAAAGGAGGTGTTCTGCCCGCGAAAAAAATCACCGCCGAGATCGCTGCTATTAGACATATACCTCTGGGAAAAGATGTGCTCTCCCCCAGTAACCATACTGCTTTTAAAAGCATACAGGAGTTAATGGTCTTCATCGAGGATATTGCCGAAAACACCGGTTTACCTGTAGGCATCAAATCAGCGGTAGGTAAATTGGAAATGTGGGAGGAACTAGCCACTATCATGCTGAGCACCAATCGGGGTCCGGATTTTATTACGGTGGATGGCGGTGAAGGAGGAACTGGCGCAGCCCCTCCAGCATTTGCCGATCATGTATCCTTGCCATTCGTATATGCCTTCTCTGACGTGTACAGTATCTTTGCCAGAAAAAGTCTTTCCGAACGCATTGTATTTTGTGCTGCTGGCAAATTGGGGCTACCAGCGAATGCATTGATGGCCTTTGCCATGGGAGCAGACGTAATCAATGTCGCTCGGGAAGCAATGCTATCTATTGGGTGCATCCAGGCTCAAATCTGCCATACCAACCGATGCCCTTCCGGAGTAGCTACCCAAAACAAGTGGTTGCAAAAGGGCATAAATGTGGAGCATAAGGCGCTTCGCTTTGCCAGCTATGCCAAGTCCCTACGTAAAGAAATCTTGGGCATCACCCATGCCTGTGGTTACGAACATCCTTGCCAAATGACAATGGATGATGTTGATGTAAGTATGGGCGATAACAACTTCACCAAGACCCTAAGGGACACCTATGGGTATGATAAGGAAATGGTGTCTTTTGACGGAGTCCAGGCTTTTAAGGACTGCCCTCACCTTGGAGGAAAAAAAACCGAAGCCGCTCAGAAAACCTGACACTT
>JBPCUG010000197.1:0-3047 GCA_051011275.1 Cyclobacteriaceae bacterium
GAGTTTTTAGGGCGGCTTACTGAGATAGTGCCTTTTGCCCCAATTAGTGAAGCTGTTGTATTGAAGATATTTGACATCCAGCTAGGCCACTTGCTCAAAGCTCTTGCCAACCAGAATATCCATTTGAGGATCTCAGCCAAGGCCCGGAAGTATTTGGCCGAGTCAGGGCATACACCAAAATATGGAGCCCGTCCTTTGGCAGGTGTGATACGCAGCCAGGTGAGAGCTCCATTGTCTCGCATGATCGTCTCAGGGAAAATTATGGAGGGCAATACAGCCTATCTTGACTTGGATAGGAAAGGTAATTTGAAATGGAAAATTTCTAATCGAAAATAATACAGTAGTAAGAAGATTTTCTTATATTTAATATTCACGACTTTTAATTTTGACTTAAAACAACATACTATGAGTACTACCTACGGACTCGGCGGAACTGAAGTAAAACAGGACGCCAATGAAGCCATTCAGGAAATTCCCCAGAATAAAACACTGATGGTGGAGAAGCTTACTTCACAGGCACCACTAAAGCCCGCAATGGTAAATGGATTGAAGAAACCCCAAGAAGTTTTTGAGCACTTTAAACCGAAAGTTGATCTTTCTTTTGAAGATTCGGAAGGAATGACCCGTCAGGAGACACTACATTTCAAGAGCTTGGCAGACTTTGGCCCAAAGGGCATTACCAGAGGAAGTCAATTTCTACAAGGCCTGGCCACAGAGAATGATCAATACAAAAAGA
Organism: Cyclobacteriaceae bacterium; assembly: GCA_051011275.1. GTDB lineage: Bacteria > Bacteroidota > Bacteroidia > Cytophagales > Cyclobacteriaceae > JBPCUG01. Next base: position 737 of record JBPCUG010000197.1, read on the forward strand.
TCATAAAGCAACTAAAAACTAATAAGGTACTAAAGTCGGCACTTGCTGATCCTGCCGCCAAAGCAGCTCTTATAAGTGCCATTGAAAATCTCCAGGAGGAGTTGAAACAAGCGAAGTAAACCTCTAATTAGAATTTAATCATGCAAGAGCAAGTTCAAGATAAAACCAACCAAAAGCAGCAGAGCCTCCAGGAAGATAAGAACCTTCTGAAATATGGGGGTTTCGATTTGCTAGAAGCCACTATTGATGGGGCTCAAAATTTGAATCCGGATCGCAAAGCCAGGAAAAAGATATTCCTGACAGAGGGATCAAAAAAATCAGAGCGTGATACCTTGACTAAGATCTTGGATATGTGGCATGGCGTAGTGGCTGGTTCCGAAGAACTGAGCGGCATGGTTACAGATTGCGAAGAAAAAGCTGAAAAGGCTAGCAAAGTGTATATTAAGAACCTGAACACGGCACTCAAGGAAACCAAAGACTTGGAGACTGCCTACAGATCGATGTCCTTATTCTACAAAAATACGGAAGATGACAAAATCAAAAACGTAACCATAATGAATGCTGATCCCGATCAGGTTAGGGATCTTGACAATAGCATTTTTATTGATGCCGTAAGTGAGGAGTTGAAAAGCGCCTACGATCGATTGGATTTGAGAGACAACTATGGGATATTGGTAATCCCCGGTTATTTGAGTTCGAAGTCAATAGTAGATAAATGGGCAAAAATCGCTTATGAAAATAAGGTCATCCTTGTAACTGATTTTGAACATCTAGATGAGCCGGATGATGTTATGGAGATGTTTGAGGCGGCAAACTTAACTGGTGGTGAGATCCATTTAAGCAACACTATTATGACCTGTAATTGGGTTGTAGGAAGAGGCAGAGACGATGAATCCGGCGAGCCTGATGATCTTTTCGTGCCTCCGGCAGCAGCACTTGCTGGTAAGATATACAAGACCCTAATGTCTCAGGTGACCGCAGGTAAGAAATTTGGCGGAATAAATGAGGTAGATGGAGTAAAGTTTGATTTGAAGAAAAGTGAGATTGCCAACTTGGAGAAGCTCGGGTTGGTTCCTATGGTTAACGAGTACGGTAAGGTGATGGCATTTTCGGCTAAAACTCTTTTTAATGGCGATAACCTTGGTTTGCAGACTTATTCAGTGGTAAGAGTGTTCGACTATGTCACAAAAGTATTGATGGACTTTTTGAATCGTCGTGCCTTTGAGAACTTCAATGCCAGGACCAAGAAGGATTTAATGGGTCAAATGTTGAAGTTTTTGGATGGTATAACCGGACCAGACAAGTTGATCGAGAATTTTACCATAAAGCGGTTCGAACAAGATCCCAATCAAAAGGATCGTATCTTCTTGGATATTCATATGAGACCTTTCTTCCCGGCTAAGAATTTTTTGATAAAATTGGATGGCCAAAAAGGCGAGGAGGTTAATGAGTGGGATACTGAATACGAACAGCAGTAGTCAATATGGGCGCTAGCCTCGAAAGGGGCTGGAGCTAGTCAATTTTTTCTAAGCGAGGGCCCAATTCTCTCAATCTAAGGCCAATTCCTCTATGAGTGGAGATTACTATCGGCTACCCCTCCGGTTTCGGGATATAGTGGAGCAAAAGGATCACGCTAAATGTGAGATCAAATCGTCTATTGCTCAAAACATCCATCTGATATCCACAACCTATTTGGGGGAGTGCAAATTTGACCAAAGCTTTGGCTGTAGTGTTTGGGAAATAGACTTTAACAATTTTATTAGTGATAGCAGTTTTAAGGAGCACCTGAAGGAGTCTCTACAAAACTCTATTAAAAAGTATGAAAAAAGATTGCGCCTTACCCGTTTGCACATTGATATCAAACAAGATAGCGTCCTATATTACTCCAGTGCAAAGCATGTAAAGAAGCGCATCAATATCTCAATCAAAGGCAGCATTGTGCAGACTGATGAGCCATTTGAGTTTTATGAATATTTTTATGTGAGCCCCTTATCCTACTATTGATTCAACCATGGCTGAAAGCAGAGAGTATATAAAAAGCAGAATGCTGAAACAGGCTTCAACGATGTGGGGCTTTCCTGAAACGGAACCTGAAACTTCATTTGATCCATTGGTAGGTATGCTGCTTTCTGCTTGCGCATCGGAATTAGAGGGCTTATCTCATGAAATCGGGGAGTCACAATTAAGAGTAACAGATCGCCTGATCCAGTTCCTAAGCCCAGATACATTGACTGGAGTGATTCCAGCACATTCTGTTGCCTACGCTGAATCAGTAGAACCGGTATGCATCGTTCAGCCGGAGCACCAATTC
>JBPCUG010000198.1:0-2795 GCA_051011275.1 Cyclobacteriaceae bacterium
TAACCCAAATAGGTTACAGATCAACAACTCGGATTACTTCTTTAGTAATGTATTGTTTGGTCCTTCTGAATTGCAGGTTTATGATGCGACTACTATAAGATTGCAGGAAGCTTCGTTAAGCTATTCCATGCCAAGTAAATTTTTGGACAAGACTCCATTCGGGTCAATGGTCTTTACAGTTTCAGGTCAGAACTTATGGTACCGGGCCGTCAACACGCCAAAAGGAGCAAATTTTGATCCTAATACTTCCGGTACCGGTATCGGTAACGGTGCAGGTTTCGACTTCCTGAATGGCCCTAGTTCTAGAAGATACGGATTCAGTGTAAAAGCAACATTCTAAGAAAATAAAAAATTGATAACAATGAAAAAATATAATAAATACATAATGATGGCCTTGTTTTCGGGAGCTTTGGCGTTCGTGTCTTGTGAGACAGCTGAGCTGGACATCACGGAGAACCCGAATGCACTGGTACCCAGCCAGGCCAACCCGGAATTCTTATTGACGTCGATTCAAGAGGATTTCGTGAGACATTTGGAAGGCGTTGCCGCAACGGAGGATAACTTTACCCAGAACGGTGCAAATGACGGCTTTAATGAATTTGGTATGGAATTGGTGCGAACGGCCAATTTCGCAGTTAGAAACTACCAGAGTGCTTTTCAAGGGGTGGTGACCGATGATGAGTGGATCAACGTCTACCAAGGTATTTTGGCCGATAGTCGAGCCATGTTACCTTTGGCCGAAGAGGCGGAGCTTACCCACCATATTGGAATCGCACAGTTCATAGAAGCCTACGTGATGACCTCCATGGTCGACTTTTTTGGTGATATCCCTTATTCGGAAGCTGTAAAGCTAAGCGAGGGTATTCAAAATCCGGTCGCGGACCCTGGGGCAAGTATATATGCCGCCTCATTGGCGCTATTGGATCAAGCGATTGCCAACTTTAATAGTACGGCAGCCGCAGACCCCGCTAATGATTTCTTTTATGGAAACGACTATACAAAGTGGGTAAGAGCTGCCAATACGTTGAAATTGAAACTATACCTTCAAACAAGGTTGGTCGATTCAAACGCCGCTGCGGCTTTTAATGCCATTATCGCTGGCGGGAACTATATTCAGGACACAGCGGACGATCTGCAATGGAGTTGGTCTGCGACGAGTGCCACGAACCCTGATACCAGACACCCAAGATACGGCATCAACTATGCCTCTGCCGGTGCCGGTGAATATATGTCGAACTGGTTGATGAACCTGATGGTTACCTCTACCGACCCTAGGGTGCGATATTATTTCTACCGACAGACCACAGCTGTACCAGGCGCGGAGATTCCGCCCGATGAGCAGTTGTTGACCTGTTCTTTGAACACTGCACCTGCACATTATGTTTCCGGTGGATTTACCTTCTGTTGGTTGGATAACGGTTTTTGGGGCAGGGACCACGGAGATGCGGACGGCATTCCGCCCGATGGTCTTTTGAGAACTACTTGGGGCGTCTATCCTGCTGGAGGACGTTTTGATGACAACAGCTTTACTGCGATAGCCCAAGCGAACGATGCAGGCTCCTTTGGAGGTAATGGAGCGGGAATCTCCCCCATTCTTACCGCCTTTATGGTTGATTTCTATAGGGCCGAGATGGCGCTGGCCGCAGGTCAAGATGCCCAAGCGGGTACCTTCTTGAGCGCAGGGGTAACCAAGCAAATTGCAAAGGTTCAACCTTTTGGGGCTTTGGATGCTTCTGCAGATCTGTCCAGCGAACCCACCGCTGGTGAGATTACCGGATTTATCAATAGCGTGAACACGGCCTTTACCGGAGCGACCGGCGATGGTAAGTGGAACGTTTTAGGAGAACAGTTTCTGATCGCCACCTATGGTAACGGTGTTGAGCCCTATAACTTTTACAGAAGAACCGGGTTCCCGAACACGGTACAACCGAATCTAGAACCCGATCCGGGTAACTTCATCCGTTCGATGCTCTATCCTGAGGTCTCTGTAAATGCCAATTCGAACATTTCACAGAAAGCGTCGAACGCAGAACCGGTATTCTGGGATACAACTAGTGGTCCATCGGCCAATTAAAAAAAGCTATGAACATAAAAATGAGATTCATGAAAAATTCTAAATTATATTTAATTGGACTGCTCGGACTGCTAATAGCGGCTTGTACCAGTGATGATAAATTGGTTGACGTAGTCGACGCAACGGTTGAGAGGGGGGCCGTTCTTCGAACGGTCAACGTAGTGGGGGGTGCACTAGATGTGCTTAATCCGGCTGCAGCAGTCAGCATTGAGGTCGAAGAACAGGATGCGCAGAATGGCGGCCTTTTACAGGAAGTAAGGATGTATGTCAACCTTACGGACAATACACCTGCAGCCACCACTACCACTAGTGAAACCTTGTTGGCAACACTGCCAGCTGCCAGTTTTACCAATGGGCCGTTTGACCTGCCCAGAGGGACCTTTTCGTCTACTGTAGGCGATATGGCCGCCGCACTTGGGCTCTCTGTTGGTGACTATAACTGTGGTGATTCATTTAACATCAGGGCGGAATTGACTTTGACCGATGGACGCGTATTTACAAGTTCGGATGTCACCGGTACGGTATCAGGGGGATCGTTTTTCTCCTCTCCATATGCCTATACCATCAACCTGATCGCGCCCTTACCAAGTGATGACCTTTATACGGGTCAATACCAATTGACTACAGAAGTCAATGGTATTTATGGGGTGGCAGATTATCTAGACGGTGTCTATACGGTTGAATCCGTGAACAATACGACCAAAGTTTTGAAGAATGTGAC
>JBPCUG010000199.1:0-5290 GCA_051011275.1 Cyclobacteriaceae bacterium
CAATATTTCAATCCAACCAAAATCCAGTACTATTAGTTGTGATACTAATAGTACTGGATTTTGGTTGGATTGAAATATTGTCATCAGCCAAGGAGCAACATGGTCCCGGAGCTTTTAATCCTTTCACAGATGGCACCTATGGTCTTGATCGCATTCTCTTAGACTTGCTGGTAGCGTTTGCCGTAGTACTTACCTGGCAAACCATCATATCAAGAGTATTGGCATCAAAAGATACTTCTACTGGAAAGAAAATTTACCAGGGAACCGCTCCATTCTTTTTGGTTAGATTCACTATCCCGGCTGTTTTGGGTATGGCAGCTTTACATTACTTCGGTAATGCGGTCTTTGATGGCAATGGTATATTGGCAATGCCAAACTTATTGGCAGCTGTGGTGCCTATAGGATTAATAGGTCTCCTAGTAGCTGCCATGTTAGCTGCAGATATGTCCACAAATTCCTCCTACATGATAGCTTGGAGCTCGGTAATATATAATGATATTATGAAACCAATTCATAAAGGATTGTGGTCGGAGCAAAAGGGGCTGCTATGGAACCGCGTCTTGATCGCCTTTATAGGACTGTTCCTTTTGTTATATGGTTTATGGTATCCCTTAAAAGGTGATCTCTGGGTATATATGCAAGTAACAGGAACCATTTATTTAGCTAGTATGAGTGTGATCCTTATTGCTGCTTGTTATTGGAACAAGGCCAATAAGTGGGGAGCCTTTGCAGCTATTGCCACCGGTGCGGCTTTGCCTATTGCGTTCTTGATCATGCAACAATGGCCGCCTACCCAATCATTGGCACAACAGATCGGGCCGTATAAGATTGGTGTAGCCACTTATATTCTAACTGGGCTGGCAATGGTAGTGGGTTCACTAATAAAGTTGAGTTTAACTAACCCGAATAAGTAATGGAATATTGGTTCTGGACGATCTTTAGTTTGTTAACCATCGTATGGTACATTGTGGTGACAGTAGTAGTGGCCTTCAAGGGTGGACAGGATATAAAAGAAATGATAAGAAGACTGAGTAAAAGATAATTTTTAAATGGCTAAAATATATTATGTAGGAGATTGGGCCGTACTCACAGGTCCGGTATTTGCCGAGACTCCATTTCACTACTCTCACAAGGGGCTGGACATTTTCAATTACGGGAAATGGCTAAAAGAAGCTTTGGAAGAAACGGGAGAGCACGAAGTAAATTCGGTTTCTGCTTGGGATTTCTATAATAAGCTTGGCCCTGGTGACTATGAAAGCATCCTTGATGAATACAACCTGATCATATTCAGTGATGTCGATGCTAAGCTCTTTCAACTAGCTCCCGGATTTTTTGATCGAGAGAAGTTTGGCCAGGGAGTACTCACCTATCCTGACCGGATACGGTTAACAGTTGAAGCAGCTCATAGAGGGACCCGTTTCATGTTTTTGGGAGGTTGGTATTCGTTTACCGGCGAATTGGGAAAGGGAGGGTGGGGGAGGACCAGGTTGAAAGAGATCCTGCCGGTAGAATGCCTGGAAATTGAAGACTTAGTAGAGAGCACCGAGGGTTTTCAGTTAGAAGCAGTAACAGGAAAACGGAAGATATTCAGTGATTTGGATCTGCAAAGCTGTCCGCCCATTCTAGGATACAATCAGACCAGGCTATTGAGTGAGGCAGAGATCCTAATGCGATTTAAAGAGACCAACCACCCAGCCTTAGCCTTAAGAGAAGTAGGACACGGTAAGGTAATGGCTTATATGTCGGACCCGGCACCTCATTGGGCTTGCAATTTTGTTTATTGGGAAGGCTATGGCGCTTTTTGGAGACGCTGTGTGGATCTGGTATTGGGCTAGTTGTTTGAGACGCTTAACAAAGCATTCTTACCTTCAGTAGCTTGGTTTCTACTATCTTTTCGGTGGTTTGCATTGTAGTGAAATTGACCGGATTTGCCATTCGGATAAAATTTGTCCGATTTTTGATAGGGCCTATGTATATTTAGGCTGCCCATTTAGATCACTTTATGAAATTAATAACTACCTGCTTTGTTTCTTTGCTCATTTTCGGGCTTTACTACCAGACTAGCGCCCAAGCACCAAAAAAGCCCAATGCGGCAGAAATACAACTGGCCATAAAGAAATTACAAACTTTGGGCAGTGTCCTATACATTGCTGCCCACCCGGATGATGAAAATACACGACTAATAGCATACCTCGCAAATGAAAAGCTGATGCGAACCGGCTATCTTTCAGTAACTAGGGGAGATGGCGGCCAGAATTTGGTAGGACCTGAGATCCGCGAAAAATTAGGATTGATTCGAACTCAGGAATTATTACAGGCTAGAAGAACGGATGGGGGTGAACAGTTTTTCACCAGGGCAAATGACTTTGGTTATTCCAAAACAGCAGACGAGACTTTTCAGATCTGGGATAAAGAAAAAATTCTAGGAGACGTGGTTTGGGTCATAAGAAAATTTCGACCTGATTTTTTGATCACTCGCTTTCCGCCTGACCATCGTGCGCGACATGGCCAGCATACTGCATCAGCAGTTTTAGCAGAAGAGGCTTTTGATGCTGCTGGAGACCCTAGCCGTTTTTCAGAGCAATTAAAGTTTGTCAAACCCTGGCAACCACAAGCGCTTATGTTTAATACTTTCTGGTGGTTTTACGGAAGCCAGGAGGCCTTTGATACTACTGGATTATTGCCGGTTGACGTTGGCGCCTACAATTCTTTACTTGGTAAGTCATATACCGAAATTGCTGCGCTTAGCAGCAGTATGCATAAAAGCCAGGGTTTCGGACGAAGTGGAAGCAGGGGCAGCAATCTGGAGTATCTTGATCCGGTAAAAGGCGACAGTGATGGTTTTCTTGATCACAGTCAATTTACTTGGGACAGTGTGCCTGGAGGGACAGTGGTCCAACAATTGTTGCAAGAAGCTTACGATAACTTTGATGCCGAAGAGCCGGCAGCTATTGTACCTCAATTGATAGAAGCTTATCAAGCCATGGAAGGCTTACAAGAAGATCATTGGAAATACATCAAACAAAAAGATGTAAAGGAAGTCATTAATGCATGTCTGGGCCTATTTATTGAAGCGGTTTCTGAAAAACCCACTGCCACACCAGGGACCAGAGTAGGTGTAAAGATTGAAACGGTTAATCGTTCAAACACTAAGGTAAAATTCCTAAGTTATGACAATGTTTGGACGGACCCCAAAAGTGTGTCTAAGCAGCTAAACAATAACGCGCGCCACCTTGAAGAGACTTATATAGATATTCCTCAAAATGCACATTATTCTCAACCATATTGGCTCCAATCACCAGGATCGCTGGGAATGTTTGCTATTCCTGATCAACATCATGTTGGCAAACCTGAGAACGGTCAGGCAGTGACATTAGATGTGCTAATGGAGATCGAAGGTGTAACATTTGGTTTCAATATTCCTTTGATCTACAAAAAAACTGATCCGGTCAAAGGAGAGATCTATGAACCTCTTCATATAACACCGCCTGTTTTTCTAAATTTTGGCCATGAAGTGCTGATGTTCGCCAATGCAACACCAAAAGCCTTATCTGTTGTAATCAAGGCGGGCAAGGATTCTATAAGCGGAGATGTGACCTTAAGTTTGCCGGACGGCTGGAAGTCTGAACCAGAAGATATTGGGTTTACACTTCTTCAACAAGGAGCCGAGCAAACGGCAACTTTTAACATCTATGCACCAGAAAAACCAGGAGAAGGAAACATAGAGGCAGTTGCTCATATTGATGGTAGATCATACGATTACGGTTTAGTTGATATTAGCTACGACCACATACCAAGGCAACGCATTTTTCCTCAAGCAAGATTAAAAGTAGTTAAACTCGATATTGAAAAGAAAGGGGAACAAGTAGGATATATAATGGGAGCGGGAGATGCAATTCCTGAAAGCCTACGGCAGATCGATTACCAAGTTGATATTCTGGATGAGGAAAATTTAAGTCAACAGGAACTTCAATCATATGATGCTATAATATTAGGAGTGAGAGCTTTAAATACTATAGATCGGCTTAAATACGAGATGCCCAAGTTGTTAGAGTATGTTAAGATGGGTGGTAATTTGATCGTTCAGTATAACACCTCATCTCGCCTGGTCACGGATAATTTCGCACCGTACCCAATAAAGGTTTCCAGGGACCGGGTAGCAGTTGAAGAAGCACCTGTAGCGATATTGGAACCAGAGCATCCCTTATTGAACGCACCCAACAAAATCACCCAAGATGACTTTAAGGGCTGGGTTCAGGAAAGAGGGCTCTACTTTCCAAATGAATGGGATGCGAAGTATACCGCGCTACTCTCAAGCCAAGACCCTGGTGAAGACCCTAAAAACGGAGGGTTGCTAGTAGCCAAATATGGAAAGGGACATTATATATATACCGGATACTCTTGGTTCAGAGAGTTACCCGCTGGGGTTCCAGGAGCCTATCGCATATTTGCCAATCTAATCTCGGCCGGTAAGTAAAGCCGATGATCCCCAGGTTACTTTCAAGATTGCCATTTCCAGTATTGTACTTGCTGTCGGACTTCCTTTACTTGATAGCATATTATGTACTGCGCTACCGACGCGATATTGTATATCAAAACATTAAACGGTCGTTTCCTGAAAAGTCTGAGCCGGAAATACGCACCATCTCCAAGCAGTTCTATCGCAACCTGGCGGATATAGTAGTAGAAACGCTTAAATCCTTAACAATCAAACCGGAGGTATTTAAAAAAAGATTTGTATTTACCAATCCTGAATTGGCTGAGTCTTATTTCGAGAAGGACCAATCAGTGTTGGCTATGGCTGGTCACCTGGGCAATTGGGAATGGCTGCTACTAGGTTGTTGCATTTACCTTTCAAGACCTATTGGCGTGATTTATAAAAAGCTTAGTAGCCAATACTACGATCAATTAATGGTTGATATACGCTCTCGTTTTGGAGGACGACCAATCTTAATGGAACATGCATTGATGGACATAGCTCGGAAAAATAAAGAGGTGACGGGTTATGGCATTGTGTCTGATCAAGTGCCTTTACAAGATGGGGAGAAACATTGGACAACGTTTTTAAATCAGGATACTGCGTTTTTTGTTGGGACTGCTAAGATTGCTAGACTTACTTCATATCCAGTTTTGTTTTTAAGCATGAAAAAGGTAAAACGAGGCCACTATACTGGGACATTTAAACTATTAGCAGAGGCTCCTTATGAAAAAGACGATTATACTGTCTTGGAAAAATACGCGCATGCTATGGAAGAATGTATCAGAGAGAATCCTTCGAGTTGGCTGTGGT
>JBPCUG010000200.1:0-12029 GCA_051011275.1 Cyclobacteriaceae bacterium
GCATGGTATTCAATTTCAAGGCAGAGAAATTAGGTTTGGGTGTGCATGACGACCTGAATACTTTCAACCTCTCTGCCAGTTATGCTAAATATTTCAATCTTCAAAAGAACTACTATCTATCTGGTCGCATTGGTGGAGCCATTGCCTGGCCTGATAGATTACCCTTCTTGCAGCAACAAACAATTGGCTTTAGACCTAACTTTATTCGCGGTCATGAGCTCTCGTTGATACAAGGTCAAAGTTTTTTTCTCAGCAAACTCACCTTCAAGAAATTGCTATTCGCGGGAGAGAAAAGTATTGGTGCCATACCAATCTCTGAGTTCCAAACTATTCCTTTTGCTTTTTACTTAAAAACCTTTTTTGATTCCGGAATTGTAAACAACAATTCCTTGGATTCTGAAAACGAACGACTGACCAATCGATATCTTTTCGGGACTGGTGTTGGACTTGATATCGTAACGTATTATGATACCGTGATCAGATTGGAATACGCAATAAATAATGAAGGCAGAGATGGGTTCTTTTTGAATCTGCGAGTCGACTTTTAGCCTCCAAACAGAACCATTTTGCCCTTTTTCACGTTAAATAGGTAAGGTTGATTAAATTTTCCTCTCCCCGCATTGCTCTAATGAGGGTTACTTGATTGAAATTAAACCATTAAGTTTAAAAATTGTCTAAGGTTTAAATGCTTCCTGTATTTGAAGCGCTTAAATGGTGTGATTTAGTTTCCTTAATCAAGTATAAATATGACTTCTTCAGGGGGAGATTTAAGAGTAAGTAACGGAGGATGGGTTGAGCTTTACTATCATAAAAGTAAGGAGCTTTTTTGTGAATGTTTTTACAATCTATCCGAAGCAGTAAAAGGTAAAGGGTTTATTGTCGTGTTGCTAAAGAGTGGAAGAATGGAAGTGTATAATGCCAAGTTGGAATTGAAAGCAACTCAACTTTTCCACGGCATTAAATCATTTTCGGCAACCGAGTTTATTGAAGTGGTATTTATAAATGGCAACAAAGAAACTTACAACAGTCAATTAAAACCGATAGTCGAACCAGTTAGTTAAAATGTTTTTTTACATTATCATATTGACCATAGTGATCAAATTAGTTTTTAAACTATTGTCCATACTTTGGCAAAATCAGAAAAATCCTGTCAACCATTCTTAACTACTCTTTTGCTTGGATACCTAGCTATTACTGGTTTGTAACTTCTCATCATTATTGATTATCTTTCCTATTGCACCATGCAAAATGATCAGCTAATAGCATTATTCTAATTAGTAATTGGTATATTTGTAGTTAGGATAATTGATATTGATGGGTAATCGCAGAAATATAACAGGAAGATTGTCCGCTTCTAACCAGTATTACAGTAAAAAGAAGCGCAAAAAGCTTGGGCCTGTTGGCAAAGGCTTGTTGGTGGTTATCACTCTCTTGGTGGTTTCTTTGTTTATCTACGAAGTCAACAACTACCTTACAAGTTCGAATGCTCCGCCAATAAACGTTAAGACCACACCTGCTCAGCCGCTTTCCCAGGAAGAGCAACTTATGCAACAATATCAGGAGCTTCTAAAGCGCGGGCAGAAATACACGGATACTGAAAGGGCTGATAGTATTAAAAGTGCCGCAATTAAAATGATAGAGCAAGAGGAAAAAAATAACCAAGTCAACCAGAGCGTTCAACAGCGACCAGTCAATAACAGGAAGACACCTACTGCTACTGCCCGCAAGCCACAACAAACGCCAGCTTCCAGTACCAACAATACCACCACGAAAGCAGAGACTACTACTACTAATACACCGGTTGTAATCAGCACAACACCATCTAGAGGGAATGAACCGGTGGAGGAGGTTTATTACCCCGCCCAATCTATCAGCGGTACGATCACTTCAGCCGCGGATGGCACCGGATTATCAGGAGTCAATGTTATGGTAAAGGGTGGGTCACGCAGTACAGTTACCGATTACAAAGGGGCCTACAGCATCAATCTAGCCGCCGGCCCTGGGCCTAGAGTTTTGCAATTCAACTACCAAGGTAACCGTATAGAGCGAGACATTCGACCCGGTAGAAATACCATTGATGCCAAGTTCTAAGAATTTGCTCGCAAAATATAAGGCGCAAACCCAGATTTTTTCTACATAAATTTTCCTATATTCTAAATCTCTAGCAATGACGAATCCGGAAGATTGGAAAGGGCATGTCTCATACTTGGTGTAATATTCTTACTTTTTTGCTCGGCATCAGTACAGGCAGATCAAGGGGATCCCATCAATGGTTCTCGCTCCTCAGGAATGGCAGATGCATCGGTGACCCTAAACGATGCATGGTCGATATTTAACAATATCGGCGGTCTAGTTGGTGTAGACCAACTCCATGCACTTGCATTTTTTGAGAATAACTATGGCATCAGTGCTTTCAATACTTATGGTGCAGCTATAGTGGTCCCTGCTTCCTGGGCAGTTACAGGATTAAAAGTCAGACATTTTGGGGATCAGCTATTCGCTCAGAATGACGTGGGGTTGGGTATCAGTAATCAGTTCGGACTTGTCAGCCTTGGGGTTAGAGTAAATTACGTTTCGTTGAAGGCTGAAGGCCTCGAAGCCCAAGATGCTTTTACCATCGATTTTGGCGGTGTAGCCGAAATTACCTCCGAGTTATTTTTTGGTGCATCAATCTCCAATCTTAATCAGGCAACTGTTACTGGGGGTGAAACCCTGCCAACTATTGTAAATGCCGGTATTTCATATCGTCCGACCGATGGGCTTATGCTCAATGCTGAAGTATTAAAGGATGTAGATTTTCAAGCGAGCTTTCGGGGAGGGATCGAATACAAGGTCTTCAAACAGTTGGCACTTCGCACCGGGGTTAAAACTAAACCCCTGGCAGGTCATTACGGACTTGGATTTCAAAGCAAAAATATTTCGATAGATTACGCCTTGAGCAATCACTCCCAACTGGGTATTTCCCATCAAGCATCTATTTCCTACCGACTCTAAGGCCATGAGTAAAGCCTGGTCTCTCTTTTGGATTAGTTCTTTTTGCTTATATGCGACCAGCGGGTTGGCACAAGAGCAACTAGACCTTGAGCAATTTATTGAAAGTCATTTTGAAATACAGGAGGAAGATCTGAATTACGAAGATCTTTATGAATCTTTATATCAGTACTTTCGAGAACCAATAGATCTCAATCGTGCCACTAGAGATGAAATTCAATCACTGCACTTACTATCTCAATCCCAGTTAAGCTCTTTCTTTTTTCACATAAATAAGAATGGTCCGCTTTTATCAATTTATGAACTACAGGCTATTCCAGGATTTGACGCTTTGACCATAGACAAGCTAAGGCCATTTATTTATGTAAGAGATCAAGGAGTAGCTAGCGATCCTAGGCCTCTTACTCAAAGAGTCCTAGAAAACGGATATCTGATCCTGCGAACCGAGCGCAATCTTGAGACCAAGCTGGGATATAAGCCCGATAGCTTGCAAGAGGGTGCTACACCCTATAGCGGCAATCCATATAAAATGTACGGCAGGATTAACATTTCACAATATCAGGATTTTAGTATTGGTGCTACTTTTGAAAAGGACCAAGGAGAGAACCTGATCTGGGATCCAAAATCGAAGCATTACGGAATGGATTTCTACTCGTTTCATTTTCTCTTAAAAAACCGTGGCGCTTTAAAGCGATTGGTAGTTGGTGACTATCAAATCCAATTGGGCCAAGGGTTGCTGCTAGGTGGTGGATTCAATATAGGCAAGGGCTCTGAAACTGTTGCTCCCTTACGAAGATCGAGTCTCGGTATTCGGCCATACACTTCTTTGCGCGAATCGGGTTTCTTCAGAGGAATTGCTAGCACGATCAATTGGGGACAATCAGATATCACGGTCTTTTATTCCCGGTCCAGGTTAGATGGCAGTATTGTTGCTGATACCCTGGTAACCGCCATTCAAGAATCTGGGCTTCACCGAACAATGTCCGAAACGGATAATCGGGCAAACCTTCCAGTGCAAAGTTGGGGTGGAAATTGGCTATTTAATTCCAAAGGTAAGCGGTTGCAACTTGGGCTTACCTATATCAATACCAAATACGAATATCCAATCCAGCGTACCGCGAGAAAATACAACCAATACGAATTTCACGGGTCAGAAAATTTCAATCTTGGAGGTTTTTATAGCTATAACTGGTACAATTTCAATTTCTTCGGAGAAGCAGCTTATTCTAAGAGTGGAGGCTATGGAGCGGTATTGGGTATGGTAGGCAATCTAAATAAGCAGGTGGAAATGTCACTACTCTGGAGGCATTATGATCGGAATTTTCATTCAAACTTTGGCAACTCCTTTAGTGAAAGTACAAGAAACATAAATGAAACTGGCATCTACTGGGGATTGAAGGTAAGCCCTAGTAAAAAGATATCCCTAACTGCATACTTGGATCAATTTAAATTCCCATGGCTAAAGTTTAGAGTTGACGGTCCATCCAAAGGCTGGGGTTTCCAAACAAGAGTGAACTACTATCCCAATAGAAAAATCGATGTATACTTGCATTACAGAACTGAGCGCAAGCAAATAAATGCACCCGCAGAGGATGTTCCCATTAATCAACTTGCAGAAGGGACCAAAACCCATTACATTTTTAATTTAAACTGGCGAAACCACGATAAGATTACGCTTCGCTCTAAGATTCAACTAAGTTCCTACCGATTCTTGTCAAGGACTACCTATGGCTATTTGATGGCCCAAGATCTTAATTTCAAAACGGGTACAATTAGCCTAAGCACGCGTTTCGCTTTATTCGACACTGACGATTTTGAAAACCGTCAATATATTTACGAAAGGAACCTTCGCTATGCTTTTTCCATTCCTGCATTTGACGGACGGGGCCTAAGAACCTATCTTCTGCTCAATTATAAACCCCATCGAAACTGGACCTTGGAGGGAAGAATAGCCCGCACCAAGTATCTAGACCGCACTGAAGTAGGAACCGGCCTAGAAACAATCTTTGGAAATACCCGGACAGACGTTAAGTTTCAGTTACAATTTCGTTTCTAAACCCTCAAAAAAGTGTAATTCTGTTGATTTTAAGGGGTTTTCTGAAATTATTTACTAACTATATAAAACCTTACATGCGTCAATATGCCGCGGAGAATTGATAGTTTCCGACCTGGAAAATCATCAACTTCGTATTACGTTTAACAAATTATTAGGCTATGTTAGGAGTATTTCTAGGTTTGTTTATCGGTTGCTCCTTAGTTACAATTGGAATAGTATATGTGATCTCAAAGTATGTGGATCAACTATTCGGGCGACTTTAGTTTGTTAGATAGGTGTTTTGAATTGTCCCCATAAAAGGGTGGCTTATGCATAAAACCGGCGGAGTAACATCTGTCGGTTTTTTTATTTTGGCTCATCAGTCACCATCCCAACTTTAATCCAGTCGGGGTTACTCTTTGAAAAAGATTTGTAATTTTGAGCGATCAAGGAGTAGACAATGTCCCGATACCCACAGAATAAGCAAATTGATACTTATCGCCGGTTGGTTAGAGCTAGGCAGTTCATGGATCGGCATTATCATAGTCCGATAGATCTAAAAATCATCTCTGACAAGGCCTGTCTTTCGCAGTATCACTTTTTACGTGAGTTCAGAAAGACTTTTGGTAAAACACCTCATCAATACCTCACTTATATTCGTATCGGGTGGGCCAAGCATTGGTTGAAAATAAGCGATTTTACAGTTACTGAAATTTGTTTCAAAGTAGGGTTCGAAAGTCTTGGGTCTTTTAGCTCCTTATTTAGAAAGTCCACCAACTGCTGCCCCACTCAGTTCCGGATAAAATGTCGACAAGCCCAGGTGGCCTCCGAATGCCATCCATCGATGGCTATCCCAGGTTGTTTTATGTCTGGGCAAAATTAGCAATTTTGGAGAAGCGGTCATCAGCATCGATGTTTAGGTTTATGCTTCGTTAAACCTATAAACAAAATAATAATGATAACTAAACTTTCTCACGCTGGCATATATGTACTCGATCAAGATGAAGCCAAGGATTTCTATGTAGATAAGCTTGGATTTGAAGTACGTACAGATGTTACAATGGAAGGCTTTCGCTGGCTTACAGTAAGTCCGTCCCAACAACCTGACTTAGAAATTATTCTCATGCAGGTTTCGCCAGGATACACAATGACAGAGGATACTGCAAATCAGATGAAAGAATTGATCAAACAAGGGGCTATGGGTGCTGGTGTATTGGAAACAGATGACTGCTACGCCACCTATGAGACCCTAAAACAAAAAGGAGTAACTTTCAAATCACCGCCTAGCCAAAGACCTTATGGGATCGAAGCAGTGTTAGAAGATAACTCGGGTAATTGGTTTAGTCTTACTCAGCGTACCTAAAACAAAACCCTGATTACACGTCACAGATCTTAACTCCAGCTTCCAATGCTGCCAATGGATCCGGTCCTTTGGGGATAAACTCCTGGCCGACGAATCCGGTATATCCGGTTTCAAGGATCGCATTCATAATGGTAGCATACTGGAGCTCTTGTGTGTCATCAATTTCATTCCGTCCAGGTACACCGCCGGTGTGATAGTGAGCAATGTAATCTTTGTACTTACGGATAGTGGCGATAATGTCTCCCTCCATGATTTGCATGTGGTAGATATCATAGAGCAGCTTAAAGTTCGGCGAGCCTACTTTGTCCACCAATGCTACCCCCCACTCTGTATGATCGCATTGATAATCGGGGTGGTTTACTTTGCTATTGAGCAATTCCATGCTAATAGTGATGTTGTATTTCTCAGCTAGCTTCACTACCGGCTCAAGACCCTGAGCGCAATTCTCCAAGCCCTGCTCATCGCTGATACCATTGCGGTTGCCTGAAAAACAGATCACAGTTTTTAATCCAAAGTCAACTGCTTTGGGAATATTTATGGAGAAGTCTTTTAATAAACGCTCATGCTGTTCAGGGTGACTGAAACCGCTATTCAAACTAAGATCCGATCCATAGGCCAAAGCACAGGTCAAGCCATATTTTTCCAGTATAGGCCAATCTTTAGATTGAACCAATTCTATCGATTTCATACCAATGTCCTGAGCTCTTTCTGCCAGCTCTTCCAAAGGAAGTTTATTGTAGCACCATTGACAAACGGAGTGGTTGATATTACCTGCCAAGCCTAAGGGAGCAGGAACAGCTTCATTTTCCCTGGGGTTTGCCAGAGTGTAACCCGCACTGGCTACAAGTGCTGTGCCGGCAGCCAGAGATTTTAGAGCTTTTTTTCGAGTGATATTTTGACTCATGACTATTTCCTTTGGTTAATTGAATTTAGGAACTATCCGGATAAAATGCTATTAGTACTTAAAAAACTAAAATCTACTAATGTCCTAATCCGTTTCGGATCGACCAAGGCAATCAAAGTTAAGGGCGATATGCAAGGCACCGTGGTTCCTATAAACAGCCGCATCAGCTCAGAACCATACTGCATCTTGCGATCAAAGACCTCATAGTTTCTTATATTACATCGCAGCAACCAAATACAGAATCAAATGAACATAGCCGTCCTTGATGGTCACACATTAAATCCCGGCGACCTGGATTGGCAAGCTATGGAAAGACTGGGAGCGCTTTCTGTGTATCCTAGAACTGCGCACGAAGAAGTGGTTCCGCGAGCAAAGAACAATGAGATTGTACTGGTCAATAAAGCTATTCTAGATGAAAAAAATATTTCGCTCTTACCCAATTTGCGATTCATTGCTGTTATGGCCACCGGATACAATACCGTGGATCTTGGTGCCTGCCGAAAGCGAGACATTGTTGTTAGCAATGTGCCTGGGTATGGCAGCCCCTCGGTAGCTCAACATACTTTTGCACTTATCTTAGCGCTTACCAATCATGTGGAACAGCACCATCATCATGTTAGCGCAGGGGGGTGGGCCAAAGCACTTGATTGGAGCTATAGTGTTACTCCTTTAATCGAACTAAAAAGTAAGACCATCGGCATAATAGGTTTGGGGCAAATTGGTCGAAAAGTAGCCAGGATCGCAAAAGGTTTTGATATGCAAATCTTAGCCCATACAAGATCAGTAATAAACGGTTTGGAGGGAATAAGTGCTGTTGATCTGGATACGGTTTTTAAGGAAAGTGATATAGTGAGTCTGCATTGCCCACTCACCAACGAAAACCAAGGGATGGTCAATATGGAAAAGTTGCGTTCCATGAAACCTTCAGCTTTACTTATTAATACCGCACGAGGACCATTGGTCAATGAAACTGATCTGGCCCAGGCATTGGAGGAAGGAATTATTGCTGGGGCCGGGTTGGATGTATTGAGCCAGGAACCTCCTTCTCCAGATCACCCGTTGGTAGGATTGTCTAACTGCCTGATCACCCCGCATAATGCCTGGGGAACTTTAGAGTCGAGGAAACGGATGATGGAAATATTGGTACAAAACATAAAAGCTTATTCAGATGGAAATCCTGTTAATGTGGTATCGTAAAATATCATTTGTTCACAGCAACAAATATCAGTGCTTGGCCATTTTATTCTTGGCCATTTTAGCAAGTTGCAAAACTGCACAACAAACCTACCAGGCTACCTCCTACCCTTTCCCTGATCCGGTAGATACGGAAACCAAACCGATTAGCTTACAGGACAAACAAATATTCAACCATTCGGATTTTGAGCTTTATGCTCGTAATGACTTTCCAGGGGCGCGACTCAATGATTTTACAAAATTGAACGACAGCACCTTTCAAGTAACCATAAGTGCAGAAAACGAACCGATCAATCCAAGTCCCTGGTATGCTTTTAAGTTGTGGTCACGCTCTACAAAGAATTTTTACGTACGGCTACATTATGTAGATGCCAGACACCGGTATCCACCTAAGCTTAGTCCGGATGGCAGTATGTGGGAAGATCTGGACAGCATGAAGGTCGCTACTGTCGACAGTACTGATGTTGTTATGAATTTATCAGTTGGGCCTGACACTTTATGGGTAGCCGGCCAAGAGATAATGAACTCGTTACAGGTAAAAGCTTGGGCTGAAGAGCTAGCTACACATCCTGAAGTTGAATTTCAATCTATAGGTTCAAGCAAGTTAGGCAGGCCGCTATACGCTATAGACATCGGACCAAAAAGGAAACGTAAGAAGGAAACTATCGTACTCTTAAGCAGGCAGCATCCACCGGAGGTCACCGGCTTTATGGCACTACAATCTTTCCTGGACAAGATCTTGGATTCCTCGGCGCAAAGCAATCAGTTTAGGAGTCGCTATCGTATTTTGGTATTCCCTCTAATGAATCCCGATGGTGTGGACCTTGGTCATTGGCGGCACAATGCCGGAGGTATAGACCTCAACCGCGACTGGCAGCATTACCATCAACCGGAAACCAAGCAGGTCGCAGACTACCTAGTCACCCAAACCAGAAGAAACAAATCACAAGTAATACTTGGCTTGGATTTTCACTCTACCTATTACGACGTCTATTACACCAATACTTTAGACTCTGCTTCAGTGCTCCCTAATTTCACCAAGCAATGGTTGCAACGCATCGGTGAAACTATTCCGGATTATGAGATCAATGAAAGACCGTCCGGGGTGGGCAAGCCGGTATCGAAAGGCTGGTTCTATACCCAATTTAATGCGGTGGGTGTTACTTACGAGATCGGTGATAAAACACCTAGAGATTTCATCAGGCTAAAAGGAGCCGTTTCAGCTGAAAAGATGATGGAGGTGTTGCTGGAAGAGTAGGCGTCCATAAGGGTTCGTTCCAGACAATTTCCTGTGCGGAAATGCTTATTTCATGGCATCATTCTCTCTTTGGCGCTTGCACTGGAGTCCCTCAAAACCATGATTCTTGTTTAGAGATCTAAGTTAATCAAGCTTAGTATGAAGGATAATTTTCTATGTTCTTAAAAAGAGACAATGGTAACTAATAACCGTTGAAATTAGCCCCTACAAGCCAAAATTGGCTATAAATCCCCCAAATTGCGTCAACAAATTGATGCTTAAGTGGATAAAGTAAAGATATTTATCCCCTATTTTGGGAATCCCTGATAATACCTCTAACTTCAAATCCTAAACCAAATTATCTTCATACTAACAACCTTTATATGATGAAAAGATTTACCATTTTATTAGGTCTATTGTTCCTATTCGGTACAACTTGGGCTCAAAAGACGGTAACTGGTACCGTAAAAGACGACAAAGGTAGTACCCTGGTGGGGGTGAATGTGCTCCTGCAGGGAACCACCACCGGTACCGTGACCGACATTGATGGCAACTATCGCATTGATGTGCCTGGCAATGACGCTGTACTGGTATTCAGTTCTATTGGTTACGAAACCCGAACTGAAGTCGTAGGAGCTCGAAGTATAATTGACTATATGCTACCCGAAGATGTTGAGCTACTAGAAGAAGTAGTAGTCAGTGCCTTGGGTTTTAAGCAGCAGAAAGACAAAATGGGAGCCACATTTTCCCAGGTGAAAACCGATGACATTACCAGATCGGGTGAACCAATGCTCCTAAACTCTCTAAGTGCTAAAGCCTCTAACGTTAGGGTAGCTCGGACCAACGGTGATCCCGGAGCTGGATCTACCATTCGCATACGTGGAGCAAATACAATCCTCGGACCCAGTGATCCCTTGATTATTTTAGACGGCGTTCCTATCAGCGCTTCTACCATATATGGTGGCGGCAATAATGCTACCGGGGGCAGGACCGGCGGAGTATCTCAGCAATCCCGTTTGAACGATATCAATCCAAATGATATTGAGTCAGTACAAATTTTAAAAGGGGCATCCGCCGCCTCATTATGGGGGTCAAGGGCTGCCAATGGAGTAATAGTTATTACCACTAAAAATGGGGCTTCAGGAAAAGTAAAAATCGATTTTAAGTCTACCTACTCTTTTGACCAAGTGCACGAGAGGATACCCATGCAAACTACTTGGGGACAAGGTAGGGGCGGCAACTACTCTCCCACCCAGGCAGAAGCATGGGGTGATTACATTCCGGATAGAAGTGGAGGCGCTGACGAGGTAGACCAAACAGGTGCGTTTTTCGAAGCGGATGACGGCACCATCTATTACCCTATTTCCACCAAAAATTCGCAAGAAACCTTTGTAGACTCTAATTGGGATGCCGTGTTTCAAACCGGTACCTTTTTCCAAAATGATCTTTCCATCAGTGGAGGTTCTGACAAGGCTACTTACTTCTTTAGTATCGGCAGGATTGATCAAGAAGGAATTATTCGTGAATCAGACTACGACCGAACCAACCTAAGGCTGAACACGCGATTTAACCTGTCGGAATGGATAACCGTAACTTCAAAAGCGGGGTACACCAATAGTAATTCCAATAGGATCCAGCAAAGCTCTAATACAGCCGGACTACTCTTAGGTTTGTTGCGTACCCCACCTGATTTTGATATGAGGGATTATCGCGGCACCTATAATGATGGCAATGGAGGTGTCTTCCCAGGTCGTCACCGGGCCTATCGCAGATACTTGGGTGGAGCCAGTTCTAACCCAATATATAACAATCCTTTGTGGACCATCAAAGAGCAGACGGCCACCTCTGCGGTAAATCGGTTTAACATGTCCGCTGACATAGCAATTGACCCTGCCGACTGGTTGCAAGTGATCTTACGTGGTGGAGTTGATAATTACAATGATACCAGAGCTTATTTGTTCCCCATAGGATCTGCGGGAGATCGGAACCCCGGTATATTTGCCGAGGACCTAATTGGTGAAAGAGAGTTGAATTTTGATGCCATAGCCAAGGCGAGTTTTGATCTCTCTTCAGACATCCGACTACAAACCACTATTGGCTGGAATATTAATGACCGGAAAAGAAGAATTAACAATTCCGACATCACCGGGTTCCTGGTTAATTCCAAAAAACAGACCACCGATCTGAACACTGCAGCTGAAAGCTCAACGGTTAGTAACACAAAGCGTTTTATCCGATCAAATCGGGGCTACGGAGTTTTATCTTTTGATCTGTATGATCAATTATTTGTAAACCTCTCCGGTAC
>JBPCUG010000201.1:0-12009 GCA_051011275.1 Cyclobacteriaceae bacterium
GAGACTACGGTTTCAAGCTTAATAAAAAGCTAAAATCATTGGCCAGAAAATCGGCATTAACTTACAAAGCCCAAGAAAAAAGTATCACAGTCTTAGAGGATTTTTCTTTCGAATCGCCTAAGACTAAGGAGTATATCGGGATACTAAAAGGTTTGTCACTTGGTGATAAGAAAACATTGGTCGTCATGCCGGAGGGAGATAAGAACGTGTATCTGTCTGGACGTAACCTGGCTAATTCAAAAGTAACGACGCCCGATGAACTTAACACTTATGATCTGTTGCATGCAGATACATTGGTGTTGTGTGAAAGTTCAATTGAAAAAATTCAAAGCCTACTGAAATGAGTATCCTAATAAAGCCACTGGTCACAGAAAAAATATCGGCTCTAAACGAGGTTGGTAAATATGGTTTTGTAGTGGACCAAAAAGCCAACAAAATTGAGATCAGAAATGAGGTGGAGCGCATGTATGGAGTAAATGTTGAAGAGGTGAGGACCATGCGTTACCAAGGAAAGGCAAAATCTCGATTTACCAAAAGCAGGGTGATCACCGGTAGAGCCAAATCTTACAAGAAAGCCATTGTAACAGTGGCCGACGGAGAAGTAATAGATTTTTACAGTGGTGTGTAATATTGAATATTAGAAGATGGCAGTTAAAAAATTAAGACCGATTACACCAGGAACACGCTTCCGTTCTGCTCCGGATTTTTCTGATCTGACAAACAAGAAACCAGAGAAGTCTCTGTTAAGGCCTTCCAAACGATCGGGAGGTAGAAACAACAGCGGGAAAATGACCATGCGTTATATGGGTGGAGGTCACAAAAGACGCTCTCGTGAGATCGATTTTAAGCGTAACAAGCATGGGATACCGGCGGTAGTTAAGTCTATTGAGTATGATCCAATGCGATCAGCCAGGATTGCTCTACTCTACTATGCTGATGGCGCGAAAAGATATATTATAGCCCCTGAGGGTTTGAAGCAAGGACAAACTGTGGTTTCCGGTAGCAATGTGGCTCCTGAGGTAGGAAATGCTATGCCGCTTTCGGATATTCCATTAGGTACAATTGTTCACAATATAGAGCTGAAACCCGGTAAAGGAGGAGCGATGGCAAGAAGTGCAGGGTCATATGCCCAATTGCTAGCGCGTGAAGGTAAATTTGCTACTCTCAAATTGCCTTCATCTGAGATGCGTATGGTACTAGTCACTTGTATGGCTACGGTAGGGTCGGTCTCGAATTCCGATCATATGAATGTCAATTTGGGTAAAGCAGGTAGGAACAGATGGCTGGGACGCAGACCTCGAGTAAGAGGTGTGGCAATGAATCCGGTGGATCATCCTATGGGAGGTGGCGAAGGCCGTGCTTCGGGTGGGCACCCTAGATCAAGAAATGGTGTATTTGCCAAAGGTTTTAAAACCAGATCTAAGAAGAAATATTCTGATAAATTAATCATAGGTAGAAACAAATAAGTCGCTGAATTAAGATTAAATGGGACGTTCGCTAAAAAAAGGGCCATATATTGATTTCCGCTTAGAAAAGAAAGTGGAGGTAATGAATGAGTCGGGAAAGAAATCAGTAATCAAAACCTGGTCGCGCCGGTCAATGATCTCCCCCGATTTTGTGGGACACACCTTTGCAGTGCACAATGGCAATAAATTTATTCCTGTGTATGTGACGGAGAATATGGTGGGACATAAGCTAGGCGAGTTTGCCCCAACGAGGAATTTCAGAGGTCACGTGGCTAAAAAAGATAAAGGATCTAGATAACATGGAAGCTGTAGCGAAACTAAAAAATGTGCCCACTGCACCAAGAAAGATGAGATTGGTGGCAGACCTTATAAGAGGGCAAAAGGTTAGCCGTGCTTTGAATATTTTGAAGTTTGAACCTAAGGAAGGCGCGGCAAGATTGGAAAAACTTTTGCTTTCCGCTATTTCCAACTGGCAGTTGAGCAACGAGGATCAACGATTAGAAGAAGCAGATTTGTACATAAAGGAGATCTTTGTAGATGGTGGACGCCAGCTGAAGCGCTTGAGACCGGCTCCGCAAGGTAGGGCACATCGCATACGCAAGCGCTCGAATCATGTGACACTGATTGTGGCCAGTGCAAACGCGACTCCGGAAGTGGTAGTTGAGGAAGATAAGGATACTAAAGAAACAGAATCATAAGAAATGGGACAAAAAGTTAACCCAAACGGTTTTAGATTAGGCATTGTTAAAGGTTGGGATTCCAACTGGTATGGTGGCAAGGATTTTTCTGACAAGATCGTTGAGGATCACAGTATCAGAAAATATATAGATGCCAGAATTCCCAAAGGAGGTATATCTAAGGTGGTAATTGAAAGAACCATCAAGCGCATCACTTTGACCGTTCATACGGCCAGACCTGGAGTGGTTATTGGTAAAGGGGGAGCTGAGATTGATAAGATCAAAGAGGAGTTGAAAAAGATCACTGGAAAGGATATTCAAATCAATATTTTTGAGATCAAGCGACCTGAACTAGATGCGAAGCTAGTAGGTCAATCCATCGCTCAGCAGCTTTCAGCCAGGATATCTTACCGAAGAGCTATGAAGCAGGCTATTGCCAGCGCAATGCGCGTAGGTGCCCAGGGGATTAAAATTAAGGTAGCTGGTAGATTGGGCGGAGCTGAAATGGCTAGGACTGAACAATATAAAGACGGACGTATTCCCTTGCATACATTAAGAGCTGATATCGATTATGCTGTTTCCGAATCGAATACAGTTTATGGAAAAATAGGTATCAAGGTCTGGATATTCAAAGGTGAGATCTTTGGTAAAAGAGACTTATCACCCAACATTGGTAATGTAGGTGGCGGTATGGAAGGAAGAGGTCGTAAAAGAGACGGTGCCAATAAACGTAAAAGAAGATAGTAGATTTTCGATAGTAAGATCAAAGTAAAATAAAGATCAATGTTACAACCGAAAAGGACGAAATATAGAAAAAAACAAAAAGGCCGTGTAAAGGGTATTGCCCAAAGAGGGCATACGATTGCCTTTGGTTCTTTTGGTTTAAAAGCTTTGGAGGCCGGCTGGATCACTAGCCGCCAGATTGAGGCTGCTCGTATTGCAGTGACCCGGGCTATGAAGCGGGAAGGTCAGGTCTGGATCCGGATCTTTCCCGACAAGCCAATTACCAAAAAACCTGCTGAAGTACGGATGGGTAAAGGAAAGGGAGCTCCTGAATATTGGGTAGCGGTAGTACGACCTGGAACCATCCTTTTTGAATCTGCAGGAGTTACCAGGGCAACAGCGGAGGAGAGCATGCGTTTGGCGGCTCAGAAACTGCCTATTAAAACGAAGTTTGTGGTGCGTAATGATTACGTGGAAGCTAGCTAGATGATGAAGAATACAGAGATTAAGGCCCTTAGCATAGAAGAATTGACCGAGCGGATTGCTTCTGAGAAGGAGAATTTGCAAAAGCTAAGATTTGCCAATGCTATTTCGGTCATTGAGAATCCAATGAAACTAAAGCAGACCAGAAGGCTGATTGCCAGAATGTGTACTGAACTAAAGGTCAAAGAATTAACGAAACAAGAGAATGGAGCGTAACCTTAGAAAAGAGCGAATTGGCAAGGTAGTCAGCAATAAAATGGACAAGTCGATTACTATCGCAGTGCAGCGCAAGATCAAGCACCCAATCTACGGCAAGTTCATTCGCAAGACCAGTAAGTTTATGGCCCATGATGCAAAAAATGATTGTGGCATAGGAGATACGGTAAAGATCATGGAAACCAGGCCCTTAAGCAAAAGAAAGCGATGGCGTTTGGTAGAGATTTTAGAAAGAGCTAAGTAATGATACAGCAAGAGTCCAGATTAAATGTAGCAGATAACAGTGGCGCCAAAGAGGTGCTCTGCATTCGTGTTTTAGGGGGTACCGGTAAAAGGTATGCATCCCTGGGTGATAAGATAATTGTCACGGTTAAGGATGCGCTTTCTTCCAGCAGTTTGAAAAAAGGAACCGTATCGCGTGCTGTGGTGGTACGAACGAAAAAAGAAGTGCGCCGCAAAGACGGATCCTATATTAGGTTCGAGGATAATGCTGCAGTATTGCTTACCCCAACTGATGAACCTAGAGGTACTCGGATATTTGGACCTGTAGGCCGTGAATTGCGGGAGAAGAGATTTATGAAGATTGTTTCGCTGGCACCTGAAGTAATATAAATATGATTAGGAAAAAGAATAAGCAACAGAAGCTGCATCTCCTAAAAGGAGATATGGTAAAGGTGATTGCCGGCAATTCCAAAGGAAAGACAGGCAAAGTACAGCTGGTGATCCCCTCTAAGCAACGGGCGATCATTGAAGGTGTAAATATGATTACAAAGCACATTAAACCTTCGGCAAATACACCTAACGGAGCGATAGAGAAGCAGGAAGGCAGTATTCACATAAGTAATTTAATGGTAATTGATCCTTCTTCAGGAGAGCCTACCCGGATCGGGCGGAAGCAAGATGATAAGGGCAAATTACAGCGATTTTCAAAGAAAACAGGAGAGTTTATCAAGAATGGCTAGCCCTAGATTAAGAGAGAAATATCTCAATGAAGTAGTTCCTCAACTAAAGGAGCAATTTCAATATAAGAGCGTTATGCAGGTGCCTCGTTTGCAAAAGATATGCATAAATAAAGGTATTGGTGATGCGGTAGCGGACAAAAAGTTGGTAGACACTGGGGTAGAAGAACTTACGGTGATAACCGGCCAAAAAGCTGTACCCACAAAAGCCAAGCATTCAATATCCAATTTCAAGTTGAGAGAGGAAATGCCAATCGGCGCTCGTATAACCTTGAGAGGTGAGAAGATGTATGAGTTCATGGATCGCCTGATGACTGTGGCTCTTCCAAGGGTGCGGGATTTTAGAGGCATAAACGACAAGAGCTTTGATGGACGCGGTAACTTTACTATGGGTGTAAAGGAGCAAATTATTTTTCCTGAGATCAGTATTGATAAGGTAACCCGTATTTCTGGGATGGACATAACTTTTGTTACCAGTGCACGAACAGATGAAGAAAGCCACGCTTTGTTGAGCGCGATGGGAATGCCTTTTAAAAATAAGAATAGATAATTTGATAATTATATGGCAAAAGAATCTATAAAAGCAAGAGAAAGAAAACGCGAGCGGATGGTGGCCAAATATGCCGCAAAGCGGGCGGAGCTAAAAGCTGCCGGTGATTGGGCTGGGTTGGACAAACTACCCCGTAACTCTTCAAAAGTGAGATTGCACAACCGATGCAAACTTACCGGAAGACCTAAAGGGTATATGAGAAAGTTTGGTATTTCCAGAGTTGCCTTTCGTGAAATGGCTTCTGCCGGAAAGATCCCTGGGATCACCAAGTCTAGCTGGTAATTCTTTTGCGTAAATATTTAAAGTATATAAAACTTAAGTAACTTTGCAGGCCGGTTTCGCCGGTATGATGAAATTAAACACAAAATGACAGATCCGATAGCTGATTATTTGACCAGATTGAGAAACGCCATTGGGGCTAATCATAGGATTGTAGATGTGCCTTCATCTAATCTTAAAAAAGAGATAACCAAGGTGCTTCACGATCAGGGCTACATTCAAAACTACAAGTTTGTTGATGAAGGTCCGCAAGGCACTATTAAAGTAGCACTGAAATATAATCCGGAGTCCGGCTCACCAGCTATCACTCACTTGGAAAGGGCGAGTTCCCCTGGCTTGAGGCGATATGCTAAGGCCGATAAACTGCCTAGGGTATTGAATGGTTTGGGTATAGCTATCATGTCCACTTCTAAAGGAATTGTCACCAATAAAGAGGCTAAGAACTTGCACGTTGGTGGTGAAGTTTTGTGTTACGTGTATTAACAAACAGTAAGATGTCACGAGTAGGAAATAAACCGATTGAATTGCCCGAGAATGTTACACTGGAGGTATCATCTTCCAATGTGGTAACAGTAAAGGGCCCTAAAGGAGAATTGAGCCAGCAGGTAGATGTTGATCTTAAGGTCGTTCAGGAGGAAAATTCGGTTATTGTGAAACGACCCACTGATCAAAAAAGACACAAAGCCATGCATGGATTGTATCGGACTTTAGTGAATAATATGGTGATAGGTGTAAGTGAGGGATATAAAAAGGAATTGGAACTAGTAGGAGTAGGTTACAAAGCTTCTTCTCAGGGAAACATCCTTGAGCTTAGCTTGGGTTACTCACATAGTATATATGTGGGAGTGCCTGAGGAATTGAGCTTGAAAACGGAGACATTAAAAGGTAAAAACCCTACTGTGTATTTGGAAGGTATTGATAAACAACTGATAGGACAGGTGGCAGCGAAGATCAAGTCCTTAAGAAAGGTAGAGCCTTACAAAGGTAAAGGTATTCGATTTGTCGGTGAGCATGTCAGGCGTAAGGCCGGTAAAACAGCGGCTAAATAAAAAGTAGCACCATGGCAGTAAATAAAGCTAAGAGAAGATTAAGAATAAGAAAAGGCGTCCGCAACAAGATCTCCGGATCAGCGGAGAAGCCAAGATTAAGTGTCTTCAAAAGTAACACCAATATATACGCTCAAATAATTAATGATGACCAAGGCCATACGTTGGCAGCTGCATCATCTAAGGACTTGGACAAACCTAGCCAAGCCAACATCGAGATATCAAAGAGCGTAGGTAAAAAACTGGGAGCCATCGCAATAGAAAAGGGAATTACTCAGGTAGTTTTTGATCGTGGCGGCTATTTATATCATGGTAGGGTAAAGGCTTTGGCTGAAGGCGCCAGAGAAGCTGGGCTTAAAATCTAAAATCGTATGTCACAAAGTAACATCAGATCAGTCAAAGCAAGTGAAATAGACCTTAAAGAAAAGGTTGTAGCCATTAAGAGAGTGGCCAAAGTGGTGAAAGGAGGGCGAAGGTTTAGTTTTTCTGCAATTGTTGTAGTTGGAAATGGTAATGGTGTAGTAGGCCATGGTTTAGGAAAAGCCAATGAAGTAACCGATGCTATCACTAAAGGTATTGATGATGCAAAAAAGAATTTGGTCAAAGTACCGGTATTTAAAAATACCGTACCCCACGAAGCTCTAGGAAAATTTAGCGGTGGATTCGTTTTACTTAGACCTGCTGCTCCAGGTACTGGTGTGATTGCGGGAGGTGCTATGAGAGCTGTATTGGAAAGCGCGGGAATTAAGGACGTTTTAGCTAAGTCCAAAGGATCATCCAACCCACATAACGTAGTAAAAGCGACTTTCAATGCTTTGCTAGGAATGCGTGATGCTTTTACTGTAGCTAAGCAACGAGGGGTACCAATGTCTAAGGTTTTTAACGGTTAGGTATCATGAGTAAAGTACAAATAACACAAATTAGAAGCACCATCAATCGTCCTAAAAGGCAAAAGCTTACGATCAAAGCTTTAGGTCTAGGGAAACTTAATAGGACAGTAGAAAAGGAATTGACCCCTCAAATCGAGGGAATGATTAATAAGGTAAGCCATCTTGTAACGGTAACCACGGTTTAACCCGGCTCTAATAATAGATTAACGATGAAGTTACATACATTAAAACCTGCAGCAGGATCAACGAAGAAACCTAAAAGAATTGGTCGAGGCCAAGGTTCAGGTAGAGGGGGAACCTCCACCAGAGGTCATAAGGGGGCGAAATCCAGGTCTGGTTATTCACAGAAAATAGGTTTCGAAGGAGGGCAAATGCCTTTGCAGAGACGGATACCTAAGTTTGGATTTACAAATCCTAACAGGGTAGAATATAAGCCGGTAAACTTGGATAGCATTCAGGCACTAGCTGAAAAACTGAAGGCAGATAAGATCGACTTTCAATCTTTGGTTGACAATGGCATCGTGGGAAAAAGGGATCTGGTAAAGATATTATGCAGAGGTGAGCTTAAATCAAAAGTTGAGGTTGAAGCACATGCCTTTTCTAAAAACGCACAAAAAGCTATTGAGGACGCAGGGGGCAAAGTGACCCAATTATAATGAAGAAATTTTTCACCACCATAAAGAACATTTATTCGATTGAGGATCTCCGGACACGGATCATCAATACGATTGGATTCCTGCTTATTTTTAGGTTGGGATCTTTTGTGGTCCTGCCTGGAGTAGATCCGGAGAACTTAGCTGGTTCTACTGGTGGTATCTTAGACTTCCTCAATATATTTGTAGGCGGTGCGTTTAATAGGGCTTCAATATTTGCCTTAGGCATCATGCCATATATTTCCGCGTCTATTGTCATTCAATTGCTGACTGTTGCGGTCCCTTATTTCCAAAAGCTACAAAAAGAAGGGGATTCGGGCAGGAAAAAGATGACCCAGATCACCAGGGTGCTAACTATTGGTATCACTTTGGCCCAGGGAATCAGTTATGTATCAACTCAGATTGTAAGCCAGGGAGCGGTAGTTCCTGGACTCAGCACTGGAGTCTTTCTTACGTCCGCAGTGATCATAGTTACTACCGGGACCATGTTCTGCATGTGGCTTGGGGAAAAGATAACCGATAAAGGTATTGGGAATGGGATCTCGATGCTGATCATGATAGGGATCATCGCTGGCTTCCCGGGTGCTTTGATCAAAGAAGCAGTGGCCAAAGGCATGGGTAATGCCTTGCTATTTGTAATTGAAATGGGTGCACTATTTGCAGTGGTAATGGCTACTGTTATGCTTACTCAGGCGGTAAGAAAGATTCCTGTACAATACGCGAAACAAGTAATAGGTAATAAAGTATATGGCGGACAAAGGCAATATATTCCATTGAAGGTAAACTCTTCCGGGGTAATGCCCATCATTTTCGCTCAGGCGCTGATGTTCATACCGGGTATGGTTGCTGGATTATGGAGCGATAACAGTGACCTGGCTAATACAATTGGCAATACTTTTGCTGATATTACCTCATGGCAGTATAATGTAGTGTTTGGTGGACTGATCATTCTGTTTACTTTCTTCTATACTGCAATTACGGTGAACCCCAATGATATTGCAGATAATTTAAAACGAAATGGAGGTTTTGTCCCTGGGATAAAACCGGGTAAACAGACCTCTGAATATATAGATACGATATTGACCAGGATTACGGCCCCAGGCTCGCTGTTTTTGGCGATTGTGGCCATTATGCCGGCGTTTGCCGCTATGGCAGGTGTCACTATAGAATTTTCTTATTTCTATGGAGGTACTTCCTTATTGATTATGGTGGGGGTGATCCTGGATACACTACAGCAAATTGAAAGTTATTTGCTGATGCGACATTATGAAGGAATGATGAAGGGGGGCAGGGTAAAAGGCCGCTCGCAGAATATAGCAGTGGCTTGACCATGATCTTCTACAAAACACAGGAGGAAATTGATTTGATGAAAGAAAGCGCTCAGATCTTGGGTAAAGCCCATGCTGAAGTCGCTAAATTGATCAAACCGGGAGTGAAGACTGAAACCCTGGATGAGGTGGCTGAAGCTTACATTGAGAAGCATGGAGGTGTCCCTTCATTCAAAGGATACAATGGTTTTCCTAAAACGCTTTGTATCTCAGTTAATGAAAGTGTAGTACATGGTATCCCTGGAGATTACACCTTGCAGGAAGGCGATATTGTATCGATCGATTGCGGTGTTCTATATAAGGGCTATCACAGTGATTGTGCCTATACGTACCCGGTGGGAAAGATTTCCGAGGAGGTCCGGCAGTTATTAAGAGTGACAAAAGAGTCACTTCAAGTTGGTATTGAGCAAGCAGTGTCTGGAAATCGAATCGGTGACATTAGTTTTGCTATCCAAAATCATGTTGAGCACTTTGGTTATAGTGTAGTTCGAGAGTTGGTAGGTCATGGAGTAGGTAAGCAATTACATGAGAGTCCTGAAGTGCCTAACTATGGCAAGCGTGGCAAGGGCCCGAAGTTGAAAACTGGTATGGTAATAGCTATTGAACCGATGATCAATTTGGGAGAAAAGGGCATAGTGCAAGAGCAGGATGGCTGGACCATACGAACTAGGGATAGAATGCCTTCCGCTCATTTTGAACACACGGTAGCAATAATGAACGGGCACCCAGAAGTACTAACCACGCATAAGTATATTGAAGAAGTGATTGAAAAAATATAAATGGCAAAACAAGCGTCAATAGAACAAGATGGTACTATTACCGAAGCACTTTCCAATGCGATGTTTCGAGTGCAATTGGAGAATGGTCATGAAGTAATAGCACACATCTCTGGTAAAATGAGAATGTACTACATAAAGATATTGCCTGGAGATAAGGTGAAATTGGAGATGTCTCCTTATGATCTGACCAAAGGCAGGATCGTGTATAGATATAAATAACGAAAGTGATGAAAGTAAAAGCATCAGTGAAAAAGCGTAGCGCCGACTGTAAGGTTATCCGCAGGAACGGTAAGGTATATGTAATAAACAAAAAGAATCCCCGCTTTAAGCAGCGACAGGGATAGCTAATTAATTATATAAATTATGGCAAGGTTTTCAGGAGTAGATATTCCGGATCACAAAAGAGGAGAGATAGGTTTGACTTATATCTTTGGCCTTGGTCGACGATCAGCCCAAAACATCCTTACCGAAGCTGGTATCGATTGGGACAAAAAGGTTGGCGAGTGGACTGATGAGGAATCAAACAAGATCCGTACTATAATCGGCGAGACGTTTAAGGTAGAGGGTGTGCTTAAATCAGAAGTACAGCTCAGTATCAAGCGACTGTTGGATATTGGTTGCTATCGAGGTTTACGACATCGTAAAGGATTGCCGGTACGGGGTCAGAAAACCAAAAACAATGCTCGAACTAGAAAGGGTAAAAGGAAAACGGTTGCAAATAAGAAAAAGGCATTGAAGTAGATCTCCATTAGTGTGATGATCTGTTAAATAATTTAATATGGCACAAAAGAGGAAAGATAAAGGTAAAAAAAGAGTGGTGGTAGTTGAGCCCATTGGTCAGGTTCATATCAAGGCATCATTCAATAATATTATAATCTCCATTACCAATAACCAAGGTCAGGTGATCTCGTGGGGCTCGGCTGGTAAAATGGGATTCAAGGGTTCTAAAAAGAATACTCCTTATGCCGCACAAATGGCGGCGGAGAATTGTGCCAAGACTGCCTATGACCTGGGTCTTCGAAAGGTAGAGGTCTTTGTAAAGGGCCCCGGATCAGGAAGGGAATCGGCCATCAGAACCATTCAGAACAGTGGCATCGAAGTGACAATGATTAAGGACGTTACACCTTTGCCTCATAATGGATGCAGGCCACCTAAGAGGAGAAGAGTATAAGTTAAAGATTTTAAGAGCTAATTAATTAATCTACATTTATGGCTAGATATACTGGTCCAAGAGCAAAAGTTGCCAGAAGATTCAACGATCCGATCTTTGGCCCGAGTAAGGCAGTTTCGAAGAAAGGCTACCCACCGGGACAACATGGTCGAGGCCGAAGAAGAAAGCAATCGGAATATGCCATCCAATTGATGGAGAAGCAAAAGGCGAAATATACCTACGGAGTATTGGAACGACAGTTTGCCAATTTATTCCATACTGCTTCTAGGAAAGGAGGCATTACCGGAACGGTCCTTTTGCAACTACTGGAAGCAAGATTAGATAATACAGTTTTTCGCTTAGGAATTGCTCCTTCAAGGCGTGCGGCACGTCAACTGGTCTCCCATAAGCATATAACCGTTAATGGTCAGGTGGTGAACATTCCCTCTTTCAGATTGAAACCAGGGGATCTGGTAGGAGTTAGAGAGAAATCAAAATCATTATCCGCCGTAACCGATAGCTTAACCGCAACTATGGTTAAAAAATACGCTTGGATGGAATGGGACGCTGAAAAGATGGAGGGTAAATTCCTGAATCTTCCGACCAGGGAAGAGATTCCGGAAAACATTCAGGAACAATTAATAGTGGAATTGTATTCCAAATAGTCAATAAGTTAATCCTTAAAAAAATAAACCAAAGTAACATGTCGATTTTAGCATTTCAAATGCCCGAGAAGGTGGCCATGGAGAAGGCCGATGATTTTAGAGGCCTATTCACTTTCAAACCACTGGAGAAAGGTTACGGAGTCAC
>JBPCUG010000202.1:0-3769 GCA_051011275.1 Cyclobacteriaceae bacterium
GCTTAGGATCGCTACCATTATCACAGGATAGAAAAACCAATCCTGTTAGAAATAAAAATGAAAGTATATAAAAATATCTGCTCATAAATATAACTATAGTTTTGCCTGAACCGCTGCTCTTAACTCAGCAAGATCAATACCGGTCACCTTTTGGTAGTGTTCAGAAATTGAGGTTAACTTTTCATTGATGCGTCCCCTGCCTTCATTTCTTTCTGAACATTCTGGCGTGGTACAATCCGGTTCTAAATTCAGAAATATCTCTTCAAAATTTGTCTCAAATAAATAGAACGCCACGGTTTCAGCGAAATCTTCATTGGGAGAACTGGTAGCATAGGGTGAAACGAAACCTCTGCCTAGTGCTTCATCGTCAGTTAGGTTGAACCATGATCCTGCGCTGGTGTAGCCTTGAGGAGATATTGTTTCATACGAAGCAGGTAAATTAAAATCCTGATGCACTACATGAGCAAACTCATGATAGACAGTTTGCAATTGAAGCGCTCTCCAATTCAAATCATCGGGGTCGATGGCATTCACGTTAGTAAAAGTAATTTGAGCACCAGCATCCGCTGTACCTAAAGTTACAGTGCCATCTGCATTGAAGATCAGTCCTCCTAAGAATACAACCTCGGCGGGAGCTTGCTTTCTGAAAAAAGCCTCACCATTTTCCACCTCCATATAAGGCTCGATCCAAAAGGTCTCGATAAAATCGAGCATCGGCCTCACCGATTCAGTCCGGGGTGGAGTGACCCTTTGAAAAGGGCTAACGAAATTATCAACAAATCGATAACGTATGGCCATACCAAATTCCTTAGTGAAGTTGTCTTCGATATACCGGTCTAGATCACTTTCCAGGTTTACCACAGGCACGGTGACCGGAACATTGAGGGTTTCATCAGGATAACATGCTGGCATGGAGCAAAGCAAAATTAAGCCTAATATTGATAGCGGTACTTTGTATCTGGGTCTCATAACTGACAAAATTTTATTCTACCTGGGATTGGGTTCTAATCCGCCAACATCTATGGCAGAGGTTGGTATTTGCAACACCTTTCGCAGGTCATCTTCCTCCAATCTGAGCCTAGTGCCTTCTCCTAAAATATGCTCTACCGGAATTTCATATCTTTTTAGATCAAACCATCTCAAACCTTGTGTAATAAACTCCTTCTGCTTTTCCAAAAGTAAAAACTCTAACAATACCACTCTATCGCTGATTTGAGGGGCATTAGTAACCCCGAAAAACGCCCTTAGCAAAGGGATACTAATAACTGGGGCGCTGTTGCCGCTGTATCGTCTATTTACCAACACTTGAAGATCGCTAATGGTTTGGTCAACTCTGTTTAAGAATATATTTGCTTCAGCTCTGTTAAGCAACACCTCTTCACCACGGAAAGCCAAGGCGATATGATAGGGTAGACCCACATTAGAGTTTAAGCTACTGCGCTCAAAAAGGCTTTCATATCTCACGGGAAACGTCCCATTAATTCCTTTTACGAAGGCTGGGTTTTGGCGTTGATCAGTGGTTCCTATAAATGGATTTGCTTGATATAACCCACTGTATAGCTCATCAGTCGGGCGATGAGCAAAATCCGTTCTCTGCACCAACGAGATCTTACGCATCAACATTAAATTGCTGCCCTGATTTGGAGACGAATAAAGCTGAGGGTAACCCTGAATGGACGAACTTGCATCTTGAAACTCCTGTGAAGTGAAATCTCTAATGAAAGCATCAGGCGAAGCGCCTAGCAGTTGAGTGCTAAAATCAGCGCATTGATCGTACTCTCCCTTATATAAGTAAAACCGAGAAGCGAAGGCTAGGGCAGCATTACGATTGAAATGGTACTTTCCCGAATTTGAGAAAAAAGTCTCATCGACCAATTCCAAACCACGCAACATGTCAGCTTCTACCTTATCATATACTTCCTGTACAGTATTGCGCTTGTATGTTGCCAAAAAGACTGTCTCCGGGGTTTCCACGTAAGGCACCCCCAAATCGCTAACTGCAGTATTTTCGTCATAGTGTTTGGCAAACAGGTTCACCAACATGAAGTGTCCATAGGCTCTGGTTAGCAAGGCTTCTGATTCTACCGCACGTTTCTGGGCTTTCTGTATTTCTGTATCGGCCGGTAGTGTTTCTAAGATCGCCAAAACCTCATTAGCATGAGCAATAGCTGTATAGGTCTCGAACCAAAAGAATATTGGGGTGTCCTGTTCAGTCGGTCCAGCGGTAAACTCTTCCCATTTAAACGCCTCATCGTGGTTAGGCCTGATAGTAACTCCTTGGGTAAAGCCAACCAAGTCTGTCATCCAATCGGTGAAGGCGTAACTAGAGGAAGAATAGGCATTGGTCAAAAGCTGCTGGGCCTTATCCAGATTATCTAATGCAACTCGGTTGTCTGGGACTTCATCCAAATATTGGTCACAGGAAAGACAGAGAAGTACTGTGGTAGTCAACCAGAGCCTGGTCCAATTAAAATGCATGAGCGATCCAAATCTCTCAGCAATCTTGTTTTTGTATATCGGCATGCCCATAAACTTTACAGTCCAATATTTAATGAAAACGTAACAAGCTTTGGCTGGGGCAGAGAAACCCCGCCAGAACTAAAGAACTCCGGATCTTGTCCATTCAGCTTGCTGTCTGAATAAAGCAAAGCCAGATTTTGACCCTCAATGGACAGACCGGCGTTTGATAAACCAAAACGCTTGAACCAATCCTGAGGTAACTGATACGATAACCTGACAGTTTTGAGACGGATATAATCCCCATCAGCTACTCTCACTGTACTTTTGTTATACAAGTCATAAGCAGCAAGAATATCACCGTTTGACTGCGCAACGCCTCGGTCGACGATCACTGGAATATCAGTTAAAACTTCGTCCCCGGAAACAGCCCACCGGTCTACCAGTTCTCCTGGCAATGCATCGAAATCAGTATAGGTAGCAAAGAAGGAATCATTAAGTCTTAGCTTGTAGTCATATTTAAATGAAAGCAAGACGTTCAAGGTGAAATTCTTATAACTAATTACATTGTTTAATCCTCCGGCTCCTAATGGTTCGGTCGGTCCTTCGAAGATCAAGATATCTGTTAGGTTGTCCCTGTCTTGTAGGTCAATACGGGAAACTGTAGCTCCCTCATCATCCAGGAAAGAAGGGTAGCCCTCTGAGGTCAAGCCGGCAAACTCAGTAGAGAATAGACCCCTTCTCGGTCCACCAAGCACGGCGGCACCATTTTGTCCAATAGCATCAACCAACCTCGGCCCAAAGTCCAATCTGGTAATTTCATCTTTGGTATAACCGAAGTTCAAATCCGTTTTCCAAGTAAAGTCACCCTTTTTTATGTTGGTATTGGAAAGGGAGACTTCAAATCCGTAAGAGTCCATGTCAGCAAAGTTTCCAAACTTCAATCCTTGGCCTCCGATACCGCTGGTTTGTACCACACCAATAAGATCAAATGCCTCTCTTAAATAGAAGTTAAGTGAACCGCTAAACCCACTTCCCTTAGTGGCAAAATCTAGTCCGACGTTAAACTCCTTGAGCTTTTCCCAGGTAAGCTCGGTATTGGTCAAGTCCTCAATGAATAAGAACGGCTCCACATCGGTTGGTCTTACCGTCACATCTGATTGCAAATTGAGTAGGGCGCTGGCATCAGGTGGAAGGTTTCCGGAAATTCCATAAGTGGCCCGAAGTTTTAAGTATTCTAGTGAGTTAAGTACCGGAATATTTGAGAAGAAGGGCTCATTGTGAACATTCCAGGCCCCACTAACATTCCAGG
>JBPCUG010000203.1:0-7307 GCA_051011275.1 Cyclobacteriaceae bacterium
GGGCTACCCCAAAACCGGTCATTGATTTAATCATACAACTCGTTTAGTTAGAATCGATGCTCAAAATAGAAAGAATATTCCACAAACAGTGAAAAATAGGTGCACACCAAGCGATATCAATGCTACAGAATGTATTCGCTGAGGTCCCTACTTTTGACCATATCCGTCAATCTTTCTTGTACCAAGGTCTTATCAACAAGCACTTTGCTATTTGGCTCGATTTCATCAGGCATATCAAAAAGCAGGTCATTTAGCAAATGGCTCATTACCGTATGTAGTCTTCGGGCCCCTATGTTCTCTAATTCGCCGTTGACTTTAAAGGCTATTTCAGCAATTTCGAGAAGTGCTGCATCATGAAAGCTCAGTTCAACGCCCTCTGCCTGGAACAGCGCCTCATATTGTTTGGTCAGCGCATTCTTGGGATCTTTTAGAATATGGTAGAAATCATCTTTAGTTAAATTTTGTAATTCTACTCTAATTGGAAACCTCCCCTGTAATTCAGGGATCAGATCAGAAGGCTTAGAAAAATGAAATGCCCCAGCTGCAATGAACAGCACATGATCAGTATGGATCACTCCATATTTCGTGGTTACGCTACAACCTTCGACGACAGGTAATAAATCTCGCTGTACCCCTTCTCGGCTTACGTCTGGACCGCCCCCTTTTTTACTGGAACCGCCGGCGATCTTATCTACCTCATCAATAAAAATGATCCCTGTATCTTGGGCCTTTTTGATTGCCTCGTCCTTGACTTCATCCATGTCGATCAGCTTGGCAGCCTCTTCTTCTATAAGAATGTTCTTAGCATCCTTAATACTAACTTTCCTCTTCTTGTCCTTCTTAGGCAGCATACCTCCTATCATCTCCTGAAGATTGATCATCGATGATTCATCCATCATGCCTCCTCCGATCATTCCGATGCCTGGATTTACCGGCTTCTTGACGTTGATGTCTATTTTCCTGTCATCCAATTCGCCACTCCTTATCTTTTCCCGAAAACGCTCTCTTGTCTTCTCATTGAGCTCCTGATCGCTAGTCGGTTCTTCCTCACCATTACCAATCTTGGTACCTGGGACCCCTCCCTTGATGGGGGGGATCAGGGCATCTAGGATGATGTCTTCTACAATAGTGGCTGCTTTTTCTTTCACCTCTGCCTGCTTTCGGTTCTTAACCAATGTGATCGAGTTTTCTACCAGATCACGGACCATACTTTCTACATCCCGGCCTACATAACCAACTTCAGTGAACTTAGAAGCTTCTACTTTCGTGAATGGAGCATCCGCCAAACCAGCCAACCGACGAGCAATTTCCGTTTTACCCACACCGGTGGCGCCAATCATCAAGATGTTATTAGGGATGATTTCTTTTTGCATCTCCTCTTTCACACTTAACCTCCGCCATCGGTTCCGCAAAGCGATAGCTACATTTCTTTTGGCATCGTTTTGACCTATAATGTATTTATCCAGCTCAGCCACAATTTGACGTGGTGTGAGGTATTGTTTATTATCTATCATGATAAATCAATCTTTCTTATTCATAAATTTACTTAAATCGCTGGTCAATGTGATATAATTTGTGCCTCCGGCTACGTGATAAAGCGCACGGCTGTAGGCCATTTCAAATGCTTTGACCTTTATTAGAAAGCCGAAAGAAAAACCTGCTCCTCCGCTGGTTTGTTGCAACCTCAGCTCCTGCCGGATTAGATGATTGTAGCCAACTCTCAAATTTACATTTTTGCTCATTAACACTTCAGTCCCCAACGCCAGTCGTCGAAACATCTTATCTAATCCTTGTGCGCTTTCAATCGGATGCAAACCATCACCTCTTGGATCCAGGAAATCATCTCCATTTGCCGCTATATTGTATGCAGTAAGAGAGAAGCGGAATGGCATGAATTCAGGCTTGAAAGTTAAGCCCAGCTGCACATCGAAAGGGACCTCCGAAGTACTAGTCTCAGTGTAATCGGTGATCAAAAACCCAAAGTTCTTAAAAACCAAACCAACATTTAGCTCTTTATTTGGGTGGGAATATATACCTCCTAGATCAAATAGCAACCCGTGAGCCTGATAGGAACTAAGTTGGCTGCCAACCCACTTTAAATTTGCTCCCAAGGTGAACGGCCCCACATTATGACTGTGGCCAATAGTAATAGCAAAATCAGAAGACCTAAATTCACCCAAAGGTGCTCCGCTAGGATCATAGCTATCAAACTTACCGTAGTTCAGATATTGAAACCCCACTCCCCAAGTGCCGTATTTCGGTAAGTACTTTATATAAGTAAGAGTGCCATAATTTATATCGGCAAAATAGGACAAATAATTGAGTGAAGCATGTTGGGTCATGGAGCTATCCAGCAATGCTGGATTCGAAAGGAATAAATTCCCGTCAAACTCACTGGCTGAGACCAGGACCCCCCCAAGTGCAGCCGTTCTGGCATTGGTTGGGAGGTTTAGGAAATTCAAAGACTTTTGACCGCCTACCTGAGCCCACACTGGATTACAAAATTGCAATCCCAAAAGGAACAAACAAAAAACAGCACTTTTATAAATATTGCCGATCAATAGCGGGTGTTTTTTTGTATCCAAAAGTAAATAAAGGGTTCCCTTTCAAAGCCGAAACCTATGGACTATGCGGATTTACCTGTTTCTTGGTAAACGAATTTCAAAGGTTCCTCAACTTTTTTGCTGAGCAAAGCGATCTCCAAAACCTGATCCACGCTTTCGACATAATGCACCCTTATGCCCTTAGTATAAATTTGGTTGATTTCCTCGATGTCCTTGCGATTACGGGCACTGAGTACGATTTCTTTGATCCCCGCTCTTTTAGCTGCCAACAACTTTTCTTTGATCCCTCCTACTGGTAGTACTTTTCCTCTTAAAGTAATCTCTCCAGTCATCGCCAGCTTGTTTTTCACCTTTCGTTGAGTATAAACTGAAGCCAACGAGGTCAAAATCGTGATTCCAGCTGAGGGTCCGTCTTTTGGAACCGCTCCTGCAGGTACATGCACGTGCAGATCGTACTGGTCAAAAGATCGATGATCAATTTTTAATTCTTCAGCCTGGGCCTTCAAATAGCTCAAAGCGGTTACCGCCGATTCTTTCATCACATCGCCTAATTGCCCCGATAAAGTTAGCTTGCCCTTACCACGGCTCAAGCTGGATTCTATAAATAGGATCTCGCCACCGGACTGTGTCCAGGCCAATCCAGTAACTACACCGGAAGTTTCATTACCTTGATACAACTCACGATCAAATACAGGAGCACCTAAAATAGCTTCTACCTGAGCAGGTGTAATTACAGGATCATATTTTTCCTCCAAAGCAATTGATTTAGCTACACTACGAACCAATGATCCGATCTTGCGTTCCAGGTTACGAACGCCTGATTCCCGGGTGTAGCCCTCAATTACTTTGACCAAAGACTGTGGTTTGATAGCAACGTCCTTTAGCTTCAGGCCATGCTCCTTTTTCTGCTTTGGTACCAAGTGCTTTTGAGCAATCTTCACCTTTTCCTGCAATGTATAACCGGTCAATTCGATTATTTCCATTCTGTCTCTCAGGGCTGGATGAATGGTATCAAGGGAATTGGCAGTAGCAATAAACAATACCTTTGACAGGTCGTAAGATACCTCAAGGTAATTATCCACAAAAGCACTGTTCTGCTCTGGATCCAGAACCTCCAGTAAGGCTGATGAGGGATCACCTCTAAAGTCAGCATTTACTTTGTCAATTTCATCTAAGATGAAGACCGGATTAGACGTTTGGACGCGCTTGATGTTTTGTACTATCTTTCCAGGCATTGCTCCCACATAGGTTTTCCTATGTCCACGTATTTCTGCTTCATCGTGCACACCCCCTAATGACATTCTGATATACTTCCGGTTTAAAGCTTCAGCGATGGACTTACCTAAAGAAGTTTTACCCACCCCTGGAGGACCATATAGGCACAAAATAGGACCTTTCATATCTTGCTTGAGCTTGAGCACGGCCAAATATTCTATGATACGATCCTTTACTTTATCCAGCCCATAATGATCGCGGTCCATGATCTTCCTGGCCCGGTGCAAGTCAAAACTGTCTTCAGTATAATGCTCCCAAGGGAGGTCTACAAACAGTTCCACGTAACCAAAGGCCACAGGATACTCGGCAGAGGCAGGATTCAGCCTGAGAATCTTATCCAATTCCTTATTGAAATGCTGGAATGTCTCCTTGCTCCACTTTTTCTTCGCTCCACGAGCCCTCAGAGCCTCCACCTCTTGATCCGGGCCATCATGACCCAACTCATCCTGCAATACCTTGATCTGCTGCCTTAGATAGAAGTCCCGTTGCTGCTGATCAATATCGGAGTGAACCTTATTTTGAATTTCCTGCTTAAGTTCCAGCATTTGGATATCCTTCAACATGTATTCTAGCAAGACCGTGCCACGATCCATACCATCGTTTATCTCCAGTAAACGTTGCTTGTCAGAGACCTCAGCATTAATGTTGGATGAAAGAAAGTGGGTGAGAAAGCTATAACTCTCAATATTGTCCAAAGCCATTTGAGCCTCTTGTGGGATCTCGGGGTTAAGCTTTAATATTTTTGTGGCAGCCTCCTTTAGTGATTGTACAAAAGCTTTGGTTTCCTTTTTATTCTTACGAGGGAATCGTTCCTGAAGATAACCCACCTTTGCGGTTATATAAGGGATCTCCTGAAGGATAGATTGAATTTTAAACCTGTTTTTTCCTTGAATAATAATGGTGGTATTACCATCAGGAAGGACAATCATTTTGATGATCTTCGCAACCGTACCTACCTTGTAAAGGTCTTTTAGCCTTGGTTCCTCGGTACTGTTGTTTTTCTGAGCAACTACCCCGATGATCCGATCCCCCTTATAGGCTTTCTTTACCAGCTGGATAGACTTTTGCCGACCAACCGTAATGGGTAAAACCACACCCGGAAATAGTACAGTATTTCTTATTGGTAATACAGGGAGTTCTTCCGGCATGTCACCAGCTGACTCCTCAGACTGCGGATCAATAATTTGTATAAATTCTCCTGAATCATCATCAGCCAAATTGCCCAATATAAGTTGATTAAATAGTTGTTCCTTACGCTTCATAAATTCCAGTCACTATGCCATTATGGCATAAATTTTACAATTTTCCCAATTTTCTCACATTGCCAAGTAATTTTACAAGAGCTATGCCAAATATTAGTTTGAAATAGTGTTTATTTTGTGAATTAAGTGGGATCGGTGTTATGCCCCAGTTTAGGACAATTTTATTAGGTCTTATTCTTCTTTTGATGGTCTTTTCAGCCAATGGACAAAAAAAGAAGAAAAAGAATCGTGTACTTAAATTATCGGAAGTGGTACAAACCAAACCCGACACTATTCCTGTGGACTATCATTTCAGTAATATAAACAAGGTCAAATACTACTATAACAAAAAGCAACTAGCCGAAATCCGGAAATACCAACAAAAAAAGCAGTGGGTCAAGCTTTTTCCTGCCCTGAAGGCCTACGTACTACGCTTTGGTATTGAAAACTTTTATAAAGACACCTATCTGTTGTGGCAATTGGCCAAGTTGACAGAGCATTTCGGTAGTGAAACCGATGCAACATTTCTATATAAGCTTGTTCTAAAACATCATAGAGAAGGGATTGATATCAGCAAAATAGAGCTTCATTACGATTCCCTGATTCAAGATAAAACGGACTACTATGTACCACTGGAATATTACTATGAGCTGGTTGAGTTCAGAAAAGAGGTAGATACATTACAACCTCCAAGAGGTGTGTTGTTAAATATGGGCAAGAGTATCAATTCTGCATCTGCAGACTACGGACCCACTCTCCATATGGACCAAAATATTATGCTCCTCACTTCGAAGCGCAA
Organism: Cyclobacteriaceae bacterium; assembly: GCA_051011275.1. GTDB lineage: Bacteria > Bacteroidota > Bacteroidia > Cytophagales > Cyclobacteriaceae > JBPCUG01. The sequence goes on from JBPCUG010000203.1 coordinate 5,880, forward strand.
TGAACGGGTAGTAGTGGATAAACGGACCCAAAACGAGGATTTATTCTTCAGCTATAATTATGATGGATATTGGGGAGAAGCCATGGACATGGAAGGGATCAATACCCAGTATAACGAAGGCTCTGCTTGCCTAAGTCGTGATGGCAAAACACTTTATTTCGCACGTTGCCACGCCCCTGGATCGATGGGTAGCTGCGACTTATTTGTAGCGGAACTAAAACCGGACAGTACTTGGGGGAATATTAAAAATCTGGGAGTGAACGTCAATAGCATCTCTTGGGATTCCCATCCGACATTAAGTCATTCCGAGGATACTTTATTTTTCGCTTCAGATCGGATTGGTGGATTTGGGCTATCAGATATCTATTACACCTCCAAATCAGGTGACGGGCAATGGGCTCCTGCCAAAAACTTAGGACCCGTGATCAACACTAGAAAAAATGAGCTGAGCCCATTCATCCATCCCAAGTTTAACCTTCTCTATTACTCAAGTAGTGGCCAGCTATTGAACTTTGGATCCTTCGACATTTACAAATCATACCTTGTACAGAGTGGTATGTCGGAACCCAAAAACATCGGACCTTTAGTCAATGGGACGGGAGATGAATATTATTTTACTATCGATTCGGAATCCAAAGATTTGTATTATGCACGCTCCTCGGAGAAGGATCTTGATAACCTAGACCTCTTTTCGTTTCCTTTGCCTATGGGAGCCCAGCCAGAAGCGACTACCAGTTTTTCCGGCAGCTTAATGGATTCACTTAGCGGGGCCCCTTTTAGTGGGATTGTCTCTATCATTGACCTGGACAACGGTATTGAAGTAGCTCCTAAGTTTCTAAGACCTGATGGCTCTTTTCAATTTGACTTGATAAACAACAACAATTATTTGTTAATCATCCAAGGGGATGGATTTTTCCGAATAGAAGAGCTTTTCTATCTAAGCGGCGATACGGAATGGAAGAAAACAACCACCCCAATTGCCAGCAAGCTAAAGTTCGAGTCGGTAGAATTTGAAAACGGCAAAGCGGAATTACTTCCTGAAATGTACGGCGACCTGGACAAGATCGTTGACTTTATGCTGGATAACCCGGACTTTCAGTTGGAAATATCCGGTCATACTGATTCCGATGGGAGCCCGGAACTAAATTTGATACTGTCTCAAAAGAGAGCAGCGGCTATCAGAGAATACCTCACATATTTCGGAAATATTGAAGAATCAAGGATCGTCGCAACCGGGTACGGGGATACCCAACCTATCGTAGAAGAATTAACGGACGACGACAAAAAACTAAACAGACGGGTAGAATTTCAAATATCCCGACCTGCAAAAGATGACTAACTAAACCACCTAGACCAATCGAAGTTGAAAATGTCGTTCCCAATAACAAAGGCCATAAGCGCAAGTAAAAATACCATTCCAACCTTTTG
>JBPCUG010000204.1:0-4259 GCA_051011275.1 Cyclobacteriaceae bacterium
AGTCAAACTATACAGGAGCCGATGGCGTCAAACGCAATACCCGATATAATGGTAACTTCATCACCAACATCATTTTCGGTAAAGAGTTTAAAGTGGGCAAGAACAACAACAACCTGATCGGTCTTAATAGCAGAATGATTTGGGCCGGAAACAACCGAGTGATCCCAATAGATCTGGAACAGTCACGAGAGGTTGGCCATCAGGTAAATGATTTTGATAGCGCTTATGAAGAGCGCCTGGCTAATTATTGGCGGATTGACTTTGGTATTTCATACCGAAAGAACAAGCCAAAGCATAGCAGCAGCATCGCCATAAACATTCAGAATGTAACAGGAAAAATTAATGTTGCATTTCCATACTATAGCTCGTTTTCCAAAGACGTTCGGTTTGACGAACAGCTTGGAGTCTTCCCTAATTTGAGCTACCGCTTAGAATTTTAGCGCATCAAAAAAATAAGAATGTCGGCTTCAACAGATGCATTTATTTCTGTAAATTAAAAGCACGGGCAAATTGAAACCGATCATGGCTTACGATGAACATCTAGCGGATAGGGTGCGATCTTACTTTCAGGGAAAAAAGATCCACTCTGAAGAAAAGAAAATGATGGGCGGTCTGTGCTTTATGGTAGATAACAAAATGTGTGTGGGTGTAGACAAAAACCGACTGATGGCCCGCATTGGTCCTGAGGTTTACGATCAAGCTCTTGCCAAAGCGGGTTGTCAGCCTATGGACTTTACTGGTCGACCCCTCAAAGGATTTGTCTTTGTTGAGCCTGAAGGGATTGACTTGGAAGACGACCTAGGCTATTGGCTACAGCTCTGCTTGGATTTCAATCCTAAAGCCAAGGCTAGTAAGAAAAAGAAAAAAGCAAAGCCATGAAGAAGAATGCTGAAGTTGACGCTTATCTAAAGAAAAAGGACCATCCCCTAACCACTGAGATCAATCGTGTAAGGGAGATCATTTTGTCAGTAGATGATAAGATCGAAGAAACCATCAAATGGAGTAGTCCTACATTCATGTACAAAGGGAATATAGCCTCTTACTATATGAATGCTAAGAAACTAGTTAGTCTCATGTTCCATACAGGCGCCTCTATCCCGGATCCCCATGGCCTTTTAGAAGGCGAAGGAAGCACCTCACGAGTGGCCAGATTTGCTGATGCTAAGGATATTGAAAAGAAAAAGAAGGCCTTAGAAACAGTGATCATGGAATGGGTCAAAATGAAGGACGACAACTACTAGATGGGATAAACTTAAAGCCATAGCTCTCAAGGAGAAACCTTAAACCATGAAAAGAACCAAATACAGTCTTTACTACCTTGCCTCCTACTTGACTATGGGCGGCCTGGGGTTGGTATTTGCCCCGCAATTTTTTTTGAAGCTGCTTGGTTCTAACCAAGATTACAGCACCGAGATGCCTCAGCTTGCTGGATTACTTATGATCGCTCTAGGGATATTTGTAATGAGAGTTATTCAGAAGGATCTCAAAGAAATATACCCGGCTACTTTGATCGCTCGGGTAGTCATTTGCGCAGGATTAGTTTATCTATATTCAAATTCCTGCAATCCCCTGTTTTTAGTATTACTAATAATTGTCGGGCTAGGGTTTGTAATCACCTCGGTATCCTATTTTTTAGATAGCCGAAACCAGCATAAATTATGAAGGTCGCCGATCTTTATGCACCACAACCAAAACTAAATAGATACTTATGTATCACATCATCTGGGAATATAAGGTAAAGCCGGACTGCATATTCTCCTTTGAGGCACTATATGGCGCTCAAGGGAAGTGGGTGAAACTGTTTAGCAAATCAAAGCATTACGGCTCCACAGATCTTTTGAAGAGAACCGACCAACCCAGTACCTATCTAACCATTGACCACTGGGAAACGGAACAACATTATCAAGCCTTTCTACGTGATAAAAAGATAGCCTATACAAAGGTTGACGATCTTGGAGATGCGTATACTGAATCTGAGATTAAAATTGGTGGTTATGACGATATTGAATTTGGTAGTAAGCCTTGATCCGGTGCATTGAATCTCGGTGGCTTTGAGAGCGGATTGGGGCAAATGGATTTTTGCTAAATAGTTAATTTTAAGCCTGCCAAGGCTAAAATCTTTCCCAGAATCCGTATCTAAAACCTACCCTAAGCCATTTATAACTCATTATTACCTCCAGCCATCTTCAGTCTTTTATGGGCATTAAGTTTGATTTAACTTAGTTGATCCTATAAACAACTTTGGTAATAGCAAGTTTAATACAAAAGCCACTATCTACATTGCGTATGCGTTCTATTCTAACTTTCGTTAGCTTGTTTTTAGTCATGCACCTTAGCTATGGGCAACAGCGTCAATGGCAAGGAAGACCGGGAGGGGGTTCTACGCTCAAGGGTAAGATCACCGGGGTTCTGTTAGATGTACAAAGTGGAGATCCGCTTCCCTATGTATCGGTAGTGGTTAAGGATCTTAAAACTCAAATGGATGTAGGTGGTACCATTACGGAAGAGAACGGAAGTTTTAAGCTTAGTAATGTAAATTTGGGTAAATATCAACTGATCACCTCTTTTGTGGGCTATGAAACCATTAGGCAAGAGGTGACACTTACACCTAAAAACCCCGATGTGAATCTAGGCAATTTAACCATGACTTCCACCACCACCGAACTCGACGAAGTTGTAGTGGAAGGGGAAAGGGAACTAGTAGAAAATAAGATTGACAAAATAGTATACAACGCGGAACGGGATGTGGCTAACATCGGAGGGGACGCAAGCGATGTGCTGCGCCGCACACCTTTATTAAGTGTAGATCTGGAAGGCAACGTAAGTCTGCGTGGTAGCCAGAATCTGCAGATCCTTATTAATGGTAAGCCATCAACGATGTTTGGTTCAAGTCCTGCTGATGCGTTCAAAGCCATACCTGCTGACAATATCAAAAGTGTGGAAGTGATCACCACACCTTCGGCCAAGTACGATGGTGAGGGGACTGCAGGGATCATCAACATTATCACGAAAAAGAAAAATGTGGAGGGCTTTGCTGGCAATGTAAATCTTTCCTTAGGAACAAGGCAGAACAGTGCTGTCGTGGGTATTAACGCAGGTAAAGGACGCTTTGGTTTCAATGCCAATGGCAATACTTTTTTTAGCTGGCCCAATGACGGCGACTATAGTTTTTATAGAGAGGACTTTATAGGCGGGCAAAGCCGGATCCTTTCGGAGGATGGAGTAACCGAAACCTCTCGCATCGGATTCTTTGGTACTTTGGGAGCTTTTTATGATTTCAATGCTTATCACAGTCTTACTACTTCCTTCCGTATAAGGGGGTTTTCTTTTGACAGAGATGGTGTGACAGACGCGAGCTTCATCGACCCGCTAAACGCCATTAACCAAAGTTATCAGCGTTCCAGTATTAGTGACAACCTGCGCAGTGGATATGAGTGGTCTCTAGACTATACGATAAAATTCCCTGGTCAAAAGGAACGTGAATTGGCTTTTGCTTATAAACTGGATGGAAACGTTCAGGATCAAAAATATATCATTACTCAGGAAGACTTGGTAGGCGAAGATCCGTCCTTATTCCGGGATGAACGTAATGACAATGACGGCAACAACCGGGAGAATATTTTACAAGCGGATTATGTCCATCCGGTTTCTGATAATTTCAAAATTGAAGCCGGAGGGAAGACCACTTTGAGAAAGGTAAATAGCGATTACACCTATTTTAATCGCGAGGGATCAGAGTATATTGTTGATCCCGGGCGCACTGATTTCTTCGACTACCAACAAGATGTAATGGCCGGCTATTTTAGCAGTAATGTCAAAATGGGTGAGAAGTACGGATTAATAGCTGGAATACGCTATGAGCGCACTACCATAGAAGGCGACATCGATAACGAAGGATCCTCATTTGCCAATGACTATAACAATTGGCTGCCTAGTATGATCGTTAGCCGTAAACTCGGCAAAACCACCACGCTTAAGCTTAGCTACAACAGGAGGATACAACGGCCGAGCTTGCGTTTTATTAATCCTTACACTCAACTGGACAACAACCGCAATATTAGTGTTGGTAATCCTGAGCTGGATCCGGAATTAAACGATCAGGTTGAATTGGGTTTTAACACCTTTATCAAGAAAGTAAGCTTGAACTTAGCCGTATTCCATAGACATACCTCAGACATTATTGAAAGTATCCTTACCGTCGATGAGGATGGAGTGTCGGTTACTACTTTTGAAAATGTAGGCGAGAATAATTCCATAGG
>JBPCUG010000205.1:0-2691 GCA_051011275.1 Cyclobacteriaceae bacterium
CAAAACCTACCAAAAAAAATACCCAAGCTGGATAGGCCGCAAAGAAAGCCAGATCAAAATTCTGAGCCAGGTATTCTATGCTGGTTTTCATATAATCCAATCCCAGGAAAAGAAAGCCAAAACCAACCAGCAGCCTGCATACGTTGTAAATTCGAGCCTGAGACATAAAAGCTACCATACCGATCCCTCCAAGACCTATCAATGGCAAAGCAAAGGATTCAATACTAAGTTTGAAACCCAACGTAGCTACGATCCAACCGGTAAAAGTGGTGCCCAGGTTGGAGCCTATAATAATCCCTAAGGCGTGCTTCAACTTTATAATACCAGCGCCGACAAAAGCCAATACAATAAGAGAAACTACGGAACTGCTTTGCAAAATGGCGGTCAAGAAAGTGCCACTGAGGACGGATTTTACCTTGTTTTTTGTATGCTTTCTAAGGAAGTTTCGAAAGGATGGTCCTGTCAAATCGGAAAGTGCACTTTCCAATTGATGCATACCGAAAAGGAAGATACCTAAACCGGCGATGAATTTCCAGGTGTCAAAATGCTCAAACAAAATGGGTCCCTCACATGCTTAAACAAAGGAGCCTAACATCCGTTAGAGTCCCAATGACCTCAATCACCAAGCTGGCTGACCTGGATCATATCGTCAGTTAAGGCTGGCTACTAATTTTGGTATTGAAGTACTTATTAATCGCCAAAGACATGACAAAATTTAATGATCTCATCCAAAACTCCGAAGTTCCCATTTTGGTTGATTTTACTGCCGCATGGTGTGGTCCGTGCAAAATGCTGGCTCCTATTCTTCAAGAGTTTGCTAGTGAGGTTAGGGGCAAAATAAAAGTGATCAAAGTGGACATTGATAAGAATCCAATGGCGGCCCAAAAGTACAGCATCAAAGGTGTACCTACATTAATACTTTTTCATCGTGGGAATATATTGTGGCAGCAGTTCGGCTTGGTACCAAAACATGAATTGCACAAGATGATTTTGGCCCATGTTTAATGATCCAGAAACAGGTTTTAGTAATGACAAAAGTCACTTGATCCATTGATTGGGATCATGTTCGATTTAAGCATCGATTACTATTTTAGCACCTGAATCCAAACGGGTTCAACAATGTTTAACCATTTAAATATAGGAGGAAAGTAAAATGACCATGTTAAGCAGAACTTCGAAATTTTTTCCCGAAATGCCTTCGTTATTTTCGGGGTTCTTTGATGACGACCGTTGGAACAACTTCGGTCTAGGAGAACGATTGATGTCAAATGTTCCGGCAGCCAACGTCATTGAGCACGATGACGAATTCCTTATTGAACTGGCCGCACCCGGTATGGAAAAAAAGGATTTCCATGTAAACATCGAAAACGGACAGCTCCTTATCAGCAGTGAAAAAGAAGAAACCAAAAAGGAAGAGGAAGAAAACTACACTCGCCGTGAGTTTAGTTATCGCTCTTTCAATCGGACTTTTCAACTGCCCGACACTGTCAACGCCGATAAAATTAAAGCTACCTACAAAGACGGAGTTTTACAATTGATGCTTCCCAAGAAACCGGAGGCAGTTAAAACTCCTAAAAAGGAAATAGCGATCAACTAACTATTAAACTATTTAACCAAGGGGCGGGCCCTGTGCTCGCCCTTAAAATAAAATCAACAAATGAACATACAACGTATCCTGGTCCCAGTTGACTATTCCGAATGCTCGAATCGAGCTTTGAAATATGCTATCTCATTTGCTAAGCGGAACCGAGCCAAAATCACTGTACTACACGCTTATCATATGCCGGTGCCAGTGGCTGAAATGACAGTTACTATAGATAACTCCGTCATTGCCGAATTGGAACAAGAAGCTCATACACAGATGGAGCAACTGATAGCATCACATCCCGGGTTGCAGGAGGTATTGGAAACCACAGAGGTTAATCTTTCCCTGGCTTTGGACGCAATTGATACCGCGATTGAATGTGATAAGATAGACCTTATCATTATGGGTACAACCGGCGCCCACAATTTAGGCGACAAGCTACTGGGAACAAATACTTACGGTGTGATCAAGAGAGCTACCTGCCCGGTCCTAGCCGTACCTGAAAACTACAATGGCAATGATATCAAGGAAGTGGTTTTTGCCTGTGACTATAAAAAGATAACCGACTTTAGCGCGATGGACCCGTTGATCGCCATCAGTCAAACATACGACATGCACCTTCACCTATTGCACATTGACGAACAAAAACAACCCATTGATACCGTTGAACTTTTTGAAGGAAAGAAATTAGACCAATACCTCAAGAAGGTGGACCACTCCTTTCATGTTTCCAGCGAAAAGGATATTGAAGAGGCCATTCATAAATATGTAAGCGATCAAGATATTGATATATTGGCTGTCATGCCTAGAAAACATAGTTTCTTTGAAGGTCTTACTCACAAGAGTATTACCAAACGAATGGCCCATCATTCTGAGGTACCGCTACTTGTGTTACATGACAGATCAATAGAGGTGTGAGGCATATTTGATCTGAACCTATTTATTCAGAAAGCTCAGCTTTGGCTAAACCAAATGTGAGCTTTTTGCCTATATCTCTAATGCTATATTGGAAAAATTCCAAGTTTATCAGATCGCTCTGCTTAATTAGGCATATGCAAACTCAAGACAGGTAGATCTGTATGGTTCACCACCCTTTCGGTAAGGCT